>JALYMZ010000163.1 GCA_030773435.1 Actinomycetota bacterium
GGGGTGGGAGGTTGACGGTTGCGGGATGCGTCCCGTTCAGCGGTGTCCGAGGGGGGACTTGAACCCCCACCCCCTATACGGGGACTAGCACCTCAAGCTAGCGCGTCTGCCTATTCCGCCACCCGGACGTGCGCGTCGGCCGGGGCCTCACGCGGCCGCCACTCTAGCAAACGCCGCCGGTTCTGAGCCGCCCTCGGCGGGGCAGGATGGCCGCATGACGGACCAGCCGCCGCGACCTCCCACCGGCGCCAGCTACGACCCCACGGCGGAGGTGGTGCAGGTCTGCAGCGACCTCATCCGCATCGACACCACCAACTTCGGCGACCAGGACGGCCCCGGTGAGCGCAAGGCCGCCGAGCACGTCGCCGCGCTACTCGGCGAGGTCGGCATCGCCGCGCAGATGTTCGAGTCCGAGCCGGGTCGCACCACGATGGTGGCGCGCTGGGGGGAGACCGCGGCCAACCGGCACCGGGCGCCCCTGCTCGTGCACGGCCACCTCGACGTCGTGCCGGCCAACGCGCCGGACTGGCAGCTGCACCCGTTCTCCGGTGAGGTCCGCGACGGCTACGTGTGGGGCCGCGGCGCCGTCGACATGAAGGACTTCGACGCGATGGTGCTGTCCGTCGTGCGCGCCCGGGTCCGCGCGGACGTACCGCCCGCGCGACCGGTCGTGCTGTGCTTCACCGCCGACGAGGAGGCCGGCGGGCGCAAGGGCGCCCACTGGCTGGCCGCGCACCACCCCGACCAGGTGGCCGACTGCACGGAGGCGATCGGGGAGGTCGGCGGCTTCACCACGACGATCGGCGACCAGCGCCTCTATCTGGTGGAGACCGCCGAGAAGGGGCTCGCCTGGATGCGGCTCACCGCCCGCGGCCATGCCGGCCACGGGTCCATGCGCCACCTCGACAACGCGGTGACGGCGCTGAGCGAGGCCATCGCCCGCATCGGTACGCACGAGTGGCCGGTGCGCATGTGCCCGGCGATGGCGCAGCTGCTGCAGGTCGTCGCCGAGATCGTGGGGGAGCGGTACGACGAGAGCGACCCGACGCCGCTGATCCGGCACTTCGGTCACGCCGCCCGGATGCTTGACGCCGTGGTCCGCAACACCGCGAACCCGACGATGCTCGACGCCGGATACAAGGTCAACGTGGTGCCCGGGCAGGCGACCGCGCACGTCGACGGCCGGATGCTGCCCGGCTTCGAGGACGAGTTCTTCGCCACCGTCGACGAGCTGCTCGGCGACCGGGTCACCCGCGAGATGGTCAACCACGACGTGCCGCTGGAGACGTCGTTCGACGGGCCACTGGCCGACGCGATCACAGCGGCGATCCGGGCCGAGGACCCGGACGCGGTCGTCGCGCCGTACCTGATGAGCGGCGGCACCGACGCCAAGGCCTGGCACACGCTCGGCATCCGCAACTTCGGGTTCACCCCGCTGCGGCTGCCCGCCGACCTCGACTTCACCGCGCTGTTCCACGGCGTCGACGAGCGGGTGCCGGTGGGCGGGCTGCAGTTCGGCGCCCGGGTACTCGACCGGTTCCTCGACCTGGCCTGACGCCGCCCAGGCACCGGCGCTCAGAGCGTGCGCCGTGCCCTGATGATCCGGCGCCGCAGCGTCACCCGGCGCGTGCCGTCGGCGAACAGCCGCAGCCGGTCCAGCTCCCACCCGCCGTACTCGGCGTGCTCGCTGAGCAGCCGCCGCACCGCCGACCGGCCCACCGTGCGGGGGATCACCAGGCGTCGAAACTCCAGCTCCATCGCACCCATCGTCGCCGATCACCGCCCCTAGCGCTCGGGATAGCCCACGTCGATCGAGGACACGTCGTCGAGCGCCGCCGCGATCTCGCCCGGCAGCTCGACCTCCTCCGCAGCCAGCGATCCCCGCAGCTGCGCCGCGGTCCGCGCGCCGACCACCGGCGCGGTGACGCCCGGGCGGTCGCGCACCCACGCCAGCGCAACCTCCACGGGGGACAAGCTGAGCCCGTCCGCCGCCTTGCACACCGCCTCGACGACCTGCTGCGCCTCCGGCGCCAGATAGGGGTCGACGTACGACGAGAAGTGCGGCGACGCCGCCCGCGAGTCCGCCGGCGTGCCGGTCCGGTACTTCCCCGTCAGCACTCCCCGGCCCAGCGGCGACCACGCGAGCACCCCGACCCCGAGCGCCCGGCAGGCCGGCAGCACCTCACGTTCCGCCCCCCGGTTCAGCAGCGAGTACTCCACCTGCGTCGACGCCAGGACGGCGCGCCCGGGCCACGCCCGCTGCCAGGTCGCGGCCTGCGCGGTCTGCCAGCCGGAGTAGTTCGAGACGCCGACGTAGCGGACCCGGCCACTCGTGACCGCCGCGTCGAGCGCGGACAGGGTCTCCTCCACCGGCACGGCGTCCCCCCACACGTGCACCTGCCACAGGTCCAGGTGGTCGACGCCGAGCCGCCGCAGCGACTCGTCCAGCGACCGCAACAGCGCGCCGCGCGACGTGTCGGTTCGCCGGGCTGCTCCGCTGCGCTGCAGGCCGGCCTTGCTGGCCAGCACCACGTCGGCGCGGTCCACCTCGCGCAGCAGCTGGCCGATCAGGTCCTCGCTGGCCCCGTCACCGTAGGAGGGGGCGGTGTCGAGCAACGAGCCGCCGGCGTCGAGGAACGCCGCCAGCTGGTCGCGGGCGTCGTACTCGTCGGTGTCACGCCCCCACATCATCGTCCCCAGCGCGAGCCGCGACACCTGCAGCCCCGTGGCGCCCAGGAACCGTCGCTGCATGGCGAGCAGGCTAGTGGAGCCGCGCGGGCCGGTCACTGACTAGTCTCGCCGGGATGACCGCCCCGCCCCGGCCGCGCCTGCGGCTCGGTGTCACGCTCGGCCACGTCGCCGGCGCCACGCCGGAGGAGTACGCCGCCGTCGCCCGGGAGGCCGACCGGCTCGGCTACGCCGTGGCGTGGGCTCCGGAGGCCTACGGCGTGGACAGCCCCACGGTGCTGGCCTGGGCCGCGGCGCACACCGAGCGGCTCGACCTCGGCAGCGCCGTGATGCAGATCCCGGCGCGCACCCCGGCGATGACGGCGATGACCGCAGCGACGCTCGACCGGCTCTCCGGTGGCCGGTTCCGTCTCGGCCTCGGCGTGTCCGGGCCGCAGGTCTCGGAGGGCTGGCACGGGGTGCGGTTCGACCAACCGCTACCCCGTACCCGCGAGTACGTCGACATCGTGCGGCTCGCGCTCTCCGGCCGCACCGTGTCGTACGACGGCGCGCACTTCACCCTCCCGCTGCCCGACGGCCCGGGCAAGGCGCTGAAGCTGGCGGCGCGGCCGGTTCGCGACCGCGTCCCGGTCTACCTGGCGGCGGTCGGCCCCAAGAACCTCGAGCTCGCCGGCGAGGTCGCCGACGGCTGGCTGGCTGTCTTCTTCTCCCCGCGGCACGCCGGCGATCAACTCGCACACCTGGACCAGGGACTGGCCCGGGCCGACCGTTCCCGGGACGGCTTCGACGTGTCGGCCACGGTGCCGGTCGTCGTCGGCGACGACGTGGCGGCGTGTGCCGAGCCGGTCCGCGCCTACGCCGCGCTGTACGTCGGCGGCATGGGCAGCCGCGAGCAGAACTTCTACCACCAGCTGGCCCGCCGGATGGGATACGCGGAGGCCGCCGACCGGGTCCAGGAGCTGTTCCTGGCCAAACGGCACCGGCAGGCGATGGCCGCCGTACCCCTGGACTTCGTCGACGAGACCTCACTGCTCGGCCCGCGCCAGCGCATCACCGAACGGCTGCACGACTTCGCCGACGCCGGGGTCACCACGCTGACCGTGTCACCGTTCGCGCCGACGCTTGCAGCGAAGCTGCAGCAGTTGCGCGTGGTCGCGGAGGCGCTGGCCGCGTCCGGGTTCGGGGCCTGACCGCACGTGGACGTGTTCAAGGCGGTGTTCCTCGGCCTGCTGCAGGGCGCGACGGAGTTCCTGCCGATATCGAGCAGCGCGCACCTGCGGATCTTCCCCGACCTGCTCGGCTGGGGCGACCCCGGCGCGGCGTTCACCGCGGTCGTGCAGATCGGGACCGAGGCGGCGGTGCTGCTGTACTTCCGCCGCGACCTGTGGCGGATCGGCTCGACCTGGTGCCGGGCGCTGGCGGACCGCAGGCTGCGGGACGCCCCGGAGGCACGGCTGGGGTGGTTCATCATCGTCGGGTCCGTGCCCATCGTGGTCCTCGGCGTGCTGCTCAAGGACGTCATCGAGTCCGACTTCCGCAACCTGTGGGTCGTCGGCACCATGCTGGTGGCGCTCGGCCTCGTCCTCGGCGTCGCCGAGCGGGTCGGCCGGCGCGAACGCCCGATCGACAGCCTGCGTATACGGGACGCGGTCCTGCTGGGGCTGGCCCAGGCGGCCGCGCTGGTGCCGGGGGTGTCGCGCTCCGGGGCGACGATCAGCATGGGGCTGTTCCTCGGCCTGGACCGGGTGGCGGCGACCCGCTACGCCTTCCTGCTGGCCATCCCGGCGGTGGTCGGTGCCGGGCTGTTCGAGCTGCCGGAGATTCCCGGTGGTGAGAACGCCTACGGGCCGGTCCCGACGCTGGTCGCCACCGTGGTCGCGTTCGTCGTCGGGTACGCCGCCATCGCCTGGCTGCTGCGCTACGTCAGCACCCGCTCCTACCTTCCGTTCGTGGTGTATCGGGTGGTGCTCGGCGCCGCCACCCTGACCCTGGTCGGCACCGGGGTGCTGGCCGCCTGAGGTCAGAGCCAGCCGGCGCGGCGGAAGAAGCGGTACAACGTCACGCAGGCGACCAGCATCACCAGCAGGACGGCGGGATAGCCGTAGCGCCAGGTCAGCTCCGGCATGTGCTCGAAGTTCATGCCGTAGATGCCGGCCACCATCGTCGGCACCGCCACGATCGCCACCCACGCCGAGATGCGCCGCATGTCGTCGTTCTGCTGCACGCTCACCAGCGACAGGTGCGCGCCGAGCGCCGACGACAGCAGGTCGTCCAGCGCCACCACCTGGTCGAAGACCCGCACCACGTGGTCGTGCACGTCGCGGAAGAACGGCGTGGCGTCGTCCGGCACCCCGGGCACGGCGCCGCCGGCGAGGCGGGCCATCGGGTCACGCAGCGGAGCGACGGCGCGCCGGAACTCCAGCAGCTCACGCTTCAACGTGTAGATCCGCTCGGCGTCGCTGGTCCGCTGGGTGGAGAACACGGAGCGCTCGACCTCGTCGACGTCGACCTCCAGCGCGGCCGCGACCGCCTCGTAGTCGTCGACGACGCGGTCGCACACCGCGTACACCACCGCCGCCGGGCCGTGGCCGAGGAGGGCGGCGCGGTGCTCGAGGTCGCGGCGGGCGCGGGCGAGGTCCGCGCCGGCTCCGTGCCGGACCGTGACGACGTACCGCTCACCGACGAACACGGCGATCTCCCCGGTCTCGACGGCGTCACGCTCGTCGACGTACCACAGCGTCTTCAGCACGAGGAAGAGCCCCTGGCCGTACCGCTCCAGCTTGGGCCGCTGGTGTGCGTGCACGGCGTCCTCGACCGCCAGCTGGTGCAGGTCGAAGGCGGCGGCGACGTCGGCGAGCTCCTCCGCGCCTGGCTCGTGCAGGCCCAGCCAGACGAAGTCGTGCTCGCCGGACGCGGCGGCCAGCGCGGCCGCGTAGCTGCCGCGACCGTCCGCCGGCAGCCGCACCCCATCGCGGTACAGCGCGCAGTCCACGATCACCCGGTCATTGTGACCGACGCGGTTAGGGTGAGTCTCCGTGGCGATCGCGGTGCTGCTGCGGCACGGGCGTACGACGGCCAACGCCGACGGCCTGCTCGCCGGACGCAGCCTCGGCACCGCGCTCGACGACGAGGGCACCCGGCAAGCAGTGGCGGCCGCGCAGCGCATCGCCGTGCTCCCCGTGCATCGGGTGGTGAGCAGCCCGCTGCGGCGCTGCCGCCAGACCGCGACCGAGGTGGTGCGTGGCCAACAGGCGGCGCGACAGGTGTCGCTGCGGGTGCGCACCGACCAGCGCCTGACGGAGTGCGACTACGGCGAGTGGACCGGCCAGAAGCTCAAGGCGCTGGCCCGCACGCCGCTCTGGCGGGCGGTGCAAGCCCACCCGTCGGGTGTGCGGTTCCCCGGCGGGGAATCGATGGTCGGGATGCAGGCACGCGCGGTGGCCGCGGTGCGGGCCATCGACGCCGACGTCGAGGCCGAGGTCGGCCCGGACGGCATCTGGGTGGGCGTGAGCCACGGCGACGTGATCAAGGCCGTGCTGGCGGAGGCGCTCGGCATGCACCTCGACCAGTTCCAGCGGGTGGTCGTGGAGCCGGGCTCGGTGTCGGTGGTGCGGTTCACGCCGCTGCGGCCCTTCGTCGTACACCTCAACGACCACGGCAGCGACCTCAGCCCGCTGCGTCCGCACAAGCGCGGGCGACGCCGTGCCGCCAGCGACGCCGCGGTCGGCGGC
>JALYMZ010000164.1 GCA_030773435.1 Actinomycetota bacterium
TAGCGGCGGTAGGCCCGCGCCGTACGCGGCGGCAGCCGGTCGCCCAGGATCTGCGCCGCGGCCCGCGGTGACACGTCGAGCATCACCACGTCCGGCCCGCCGAGCGCGTCCAGCGCCTCGACGTGGACTCCGGTCTCGATGGTGCCGCCGAGCTCGTCCAGCACGGCGGCGAGCGCGGCGGTGATGGCGCGCGAGCCGCCCTCGGCCACCCAGGAGCTCATTGCGGGTGCGGAAGACCAGCGTCTCGAGCTCGCGCCACGAGCTCCGCCCTGGACGCGGCGCCCAGCTTGCTCATGACGGCCGACACGAGATTGCGTACGGTCTTGAGGCTGAGCACGAAGTGGTCGGCGATGTAGGTGTTGCTGTGTCCTTCGGCCATCAGGGACAGGACTTCACGCTCTCGGCGTGTCAGTTGTGGGAAGCAGGTGCTGTCGCTAGCGCGTCCGCCGCTGGCGACGTGGCGTGTGATCCGCTCGACCACGCATGGCGAGTAGTGCCCGGCCCCGGTGGCGACAGTGCGCACGGCCCGGAGGATGTCCTCGGCCTGCGCGTTCTTGATCAGGTAGCCCTGGGCGCCGGCGCGTAGCGCGGCATAGACCGTGCTGTCGTCGTCGTAGGACGTCAGGACCAGTAGGTGGCAGTCGGGGAGGTGGGCCTTGCCCTGCTGCACCAGCGTGATCCCGCTGGCGTCGGGCAGGTTCAGGTCGATGATGGCGACATCGGGTCGGTGGTGGCAGATGTCGAGCCAGCCCTGGGCTGCGGTGCCTGCGGCTGCCACGACTGTCACGTCGTCCGCCAGGTCGAGCGTGGCCGCGACGCCGGCTCGGAACATCGGGTGGTCCTCGACGAGCACCACGCGGATCTCGGCTGTCATGCGCGACTGCTCAGGGGCAGATTTACCGCGAGGCGCGTGCCTCCACCCGGCGTGGAGCACAGTGACATCACGCCGCCGAGTTCGGCCGCTCGCGCCTGCATCGAGGCGATGCCTACGCCCGGGGCCGTTCCCGCGACACCGTGGCCGTCGTCCTCGACTGTGATCTGCAGTAAGCCGTGCGCCTCGACGCAGACTGAGCAGCGGCTGGCTCCGGCGTGCCTGGCAGCGTTCGTCATCCCCTCGACCGCGATCCGATAGGCCGCCGTTTCGATGGCTGCCGGTAGCGGTGGCAGGCGCGGAGCCGTGACGCTCACGTAGAAGCAGCCGGCCCGGGTCAGCGCCCGAGCGCGCAGTTCCAACGCGCCGACGAGCCCCAGCTCCTCGAGTCCTGGAGGACCCAGGTCGTCCAGAATGCGCCGGACGTCTGCCCACGAGGTCGCGGCCTCGGACTGCGCTCGTTCGAGCAGTTGGTCGGCGGTCGCCTGGTCGGTGTGCAGGAGCTGGCGGGCGGCGTCCAACGCCAGGGAGATGCCGGCCAGCGCAGGGCTGAGGCCGTCGTGCAGATCGCGTCGCAGTCGGTCCCGTTCTTGCTCCCGGGCCAGGACGAGCCGTTCGCGGGACAGAGCGAGCTCCGTGACGTAGCGGTTCGCCGCCACCGCCGGTCCCGCCTGGTCCCCGACGTACTGCAGCAGGCGCCGGTCGAGACGGCCGAGCGCCGCTTCACCGGCGCGCGGCTGCACGCGCAACCAGCCGCACACAGCGCCTGCATGGGCCAACGGAAGGCTCTCCAGGGCAGAGTCGGAGCGGAGGACACCGACCTGTGCAACCCGGCCGGCACCACCGTCCTCCTCCGAGTCCAAGGCGACCCAGGGCAGCTTCAGCGCGTCGCGCACGGCGACCACGATCTGATCGGCCACCTCGTCTGGCGCGCTGAGGGCGAGCTGCTTGCCGAGGTCCTTGATCACCCCCAGTGGGTCGCCGCGCCGGCCGTACAGCAGCAGCGACACACGCCTCTGAACCAGCGCATAGCAGGGCGCCAACACGAAAGCGACCAGCCCCGCCGCCGCCACGAGGATCGCCAGCGAGCCGTTCGGGACCTCGAGCACTCGAGCCGCTAGCACCACCGTCGTGAAGTACAGGCCCGCGAGGAGCACGGCGGTGACTGCGGCCGTCAACGCTCGGGCCAGCACCAGATGTACGCCGAAGAGCCTGTGCCGCAGGATCGCGTATCCGACCCCTGCGGGCAGAGCGGAAACGAGAGCGGCGTAACCGACGGGCCCCCCGAGCAGCTGCCGCACGGCAGGGCTGACTGCAGCCAAGGGCGCGAAAAGGACGTACACGGCAGCGACCAGAGCGGCAGCCCAGGCGACGGGCGAGAGCTGCGCGCGAATCCTCTGGTCACATCGCGCGCGGTACACGAGACGACCAGCAGCGGCCGTTCCCGTGACCACCAGCAGGACGCCGGCGGCGGCAGCCATCCCAGCAGTGATCGGTGACAGACCGTCCCGAGAGTCATCCACGAGGACCACGATCGCCAGCACGCCGACCGCCAGAAACTCCGCGCGCAGCAGCCAGACCGCGAGACCCCGCCTCGGGGGCTCCGGCACCACGGTCATCAGAAGCGGGAGCAGCGGAAGGGACGCCAGCCACAGCAGACCGTTCAAGCGGTCGACCACCGCGACATCCCACCCACCGGCCGCCGCCGCCGTCACCTCGTTGAGCATTAGGCCCGGCCCGACGGCGGTCAGCTGGGCGGCGACGTAGACGGCCAGGACGAGCGTGACCGGGTGGCGAGGCAGGTGCCAGACCAGCGCCAGGGCAACCGGCGCTGCCAGGAAAGCCAGCGCGAGCACCGCCAGCCGGCTCACATGAGGAGTCGACAACCCCGCGGCGGTCAGGCCCGTGAACAGGAGCAGACAGCAGCCGAAGTAGACCCCCAGCAGGATCGTCGCCCATCGAGCTCTGCTCATGCCGCTCCCGACGTCAGCGTCCGATCACGCTAGCAGTCCCGGTCAGCGAGTCACTGTGCTCGCGGTACGACAGCGACCACCGCCGTCCCACTGATCGAGTCCGCTCCAGCCACGGCGTGCACCGTGCACGTGCTCGCAGCCTGGCCCTCGCGGGCCGGAGGGTTCGTCGGGCCCTCGAACTCGTACGTCACGCCGCCCAGCACCAAAGTAATCCTCGCGGACACCAGGGTGATCTGAACGGCGTCTTCACGGCCGCCGTCGCGGCTCAGCCACTTGACGTGCGGATTGTTGCCCCAAGGGCTGTACAGCGCTTCGAAGACGCCCAAGCCCTCACAGGTCCAGGTCTGGACGCGCGAATAGATCTTCTCGCTAGGCGGGACCTCCGCGTTTGCGGCACCTCCCAGGGCGAGTGTCGCCGCGACAGGCAGGCACACAGCGCCACCGACCAAAGAGCGGCGCACAGCTCCCACGAACATGACAGTCCCCTCGTCGTTCTCACCAGTGCTCGATGCGTCCACCCAAGCCACCCGACGTTCCCGGTGCCAGAGGCAGGCGTCCCGATCCACCGGGACAGGAGCCTCGGGAAGTGACCGGGACGAGCTCCCCCACGGCTGAGCGGTTTTTCCACTTGGTTGTGCTGTCGGGCCGGAGTTGGCGCAGCGGTCAGGGTTGGACGGCGGCGGGTGGTCCGTGCCGGCTGGCGGTGAGCAGTTGCTGCCAGGCGCGCTCCCAGGGAGAGCTCTGCGGTAGATGGAGCGTGAGCTGTCGGGCTGAGCGGGCGAGTCGTGCGGGGACGTTGATCAGCTGCGCGTGGATGGTGCCGGTGGTGGCTTTGGCGTGAAAGGTCGAGGCCAGGGCGCCGGCGGCTCGGGTGAGGTTGAACGCCATGGCGGCGCACACGAACCAGGCGCTGTTGGCCCAAAAGTGCCCCGACGGCAGGTGCGCGAGCGGCCCGTTCTTCAGGTCGACGATGACCTGCTCGATGATCGCGTGCCCGCGGTGCGCTTTCTCCGCTTCCAGCATCGGCGGTGGGCTGTCGGTGAACACGGCGGTGCGCCGTGAGGCGCTGTGATTGGAGTGGAGGTGGGAGACCTTCGCCCTCGTCCCTGACGCAGCAGGGGTGAGGAAGCTGGGGGCAGCCTGATCCGGGAGGTGCCGGGGAGGGTGGCAAGCGGCCCCGACAAGGCCGGGGCGCGCCAGCACTGCCAGATGGTGCGGGTCCGGTAGGCATGACGGAGAGGAGTACGCGAGGAACCGACGTCATACGTCCCTTAATCACCGACCGGCTCGAAACCTGGTGGATCTGGGCCGGGTGCGGTGCGTCCTTGCTCCCTCATTACGGAGCGGGAACTCCTGGGCGGGGTTCGCAGTCCCCGCAGGGAGGCCACGGCGAAGTGCTGCGTGGTAACCGTGGCGATGCCGCAGGGGCAAAGTCGGGCTCCTCCTTCGTTGAGCGAATCACAGTGAACACGGGAACCGTCTCGGCTCTCGCCTTGTCCCACCCGTCCAGGGTGGTGGCGGGGCTGGGTCCACCGTCGACCGATCGGGCTGGGGCGGGGCGGAGCCGTCGTAGTAGTCCGAGCACGCGAGAGGCGGGCACATGGCGAAGGGCGGCAGCGGTTTCGAGAAGTGAGGAGGCTGCAATGCCGACAGACGCGCTGGTGAACACCGGCGCTCCGCTGGAGACGCCCATTGGGCCGTTCCAGCGGGTATCGGAGATGCAGGTCAAGCTTCACCAGTGGGCGGCGACTGATCCTGGTCGCAGGTTCGACGACCTGTTCAACCTTGTGCATGACCCGGCGACGCTGATCGTGGCGTTTAACCGGGTCGCGACCAACCTCGGTGCGCGCACTGCTGGAGTCGACGGCGTGACGGTCGCCGACATCGAGCGGTTCACGGGCGCACCGGGCTTCTTGGACGACCTGCGAGCCCACCTCCGGGAGGGCACGTTCCGGCCGCTACCGGTTCGGGAACGCAAGATTCCCAAGCCAGGCGGTTCGGGGAAGGTCCGGAAACTGGGGATTCCCACCGTGGCCGACCGAGTCGTTCAAGCAGCACTGAAGCTGGTCCTGGAACCGATCTTCGAGGCCGACTTCGAGCCGGTCTCCTACGGTTTCAGGCCCAAGCGGCGCGCGCACGACGCGATCGCCGAGATCCACCACTTCGGCACCCTGGGCTACCGGTGGGTGCTGGATGCGGATATCGAGGCGTGCTTTGACTCGATCGACCACGTGGCCCTGATGGACCGGGTGCGTCGCAGGGTCAAGGACAAGGGAGTGCTCGGGCTGGTGAAGGCGTTCCTGAAAGCCGGGGTGCTCACCGAACTCGGCGAGAACAGGGACACCCACACCGGCACGCCGCAGGGCGCCATCCTGTCCCCGCTGCTGTCCAACATTGCCCTGAGCGTGCTCGATGAGCACCTTCAGGAGCAGTGGCGGCAGCAGATGGGGACCGAGTCGCGTAGGGCTCGTCGTCGCCGTAAGGGGTTGGGGACCTGGCGGCTCGTCCGCTATGCGGACGACTTCGTCGTCCTGGTCAACGGCACCCGCGGCAATGTCGAGGCTCTGCAGGCTGAGGTCGCCGCGGTGCTGGCCCCGATGGGTCTACGGCTGTCACCGGCGAAGACCCAGGTCGTGCACATGAGTGAGGGGTTCGCCTTCCTCGGGTTCCGCATCCAGTGGCGCCGCAAGTACGGATCGGACAAGCGGTACGTCTACACCTTCATCGCTGATCGGCCAGTCCGGCAGTTGAAGGTGAAGATTCGCGACCTCACCCGCAGGACGTCGCAGCAGAACCTTCGGGACGTTCTGATCCGGCTCGGCCAGATCATGCGCGGCTGGGCCAACTACTTCAAACACGCCGTGTGCCAGCACCTGTTCAGCAAACTCGCCCGTCGTCGGCGACGTGCGCGACCTGCCCGCCGGCGTGCTCGACGGCGTCGACGTGGTGAGCCACCAGGCCGCGGTCGTCGGGCTCGGCGTCGACCTGCAGGACCTGCCGCACTTCGTGTCGACCAAC
>JALYMZ010000165.1 GCA_030773435.1 Actinomycetota bacterium
GGCCTGGGCTGACCGGGGTGACCGCCAGGCGCGGGCGCCGGCGGCCGATGCGGTGCGGCCGGATGCGCCGGTGCCGGACGGCTGGCCGCTCTCGCGGCGGGCGCACCGGCGGGTGCAGTGCCGGATGGCACTCCCTGCCACGAGCCGGGGCCCGATGGTGCGCCTACCGGTGGGGCCGCCTCGCGACGCAGAGCGGGCTGGGCCTGGTCACGCCGTCGGGGCATGCCGCCGTCGAAGCCGGCGGCGATCACGGTGACCCGAACCTCGTCGCCGAGGGCGTCGTCGATCGTGGCCCCGAAGATGATGTTCGCCTCGGCGTGTGCGGCCTGCGAGACCAGCGCGGCCGCCTCGTTGATCTCGAACAGTCCGAGGTCGGATCCCCCGGCGATGGACAGCAGCACACCGTGCGCTCCGTCGATGGAGGCCTCGAGCAGCGGGCTGGACACCGCCATCTCCGCGGCCGCGACCGACCGGTCCTCGCCCCTGGCGGAGCCGATGCCCATCAACGCCGAACCGGCGTTGGACATCACGGACTTGACGTCGGCGAAGTCGAGGTTGATGAGGCCCGGCGTGGTGATGAGGTCGGTGATGCCGGAGACGCCCTGCAGGAGCACCTGGTCGGCCTGCTTGAACGCGTCCAGCACGCTGACGTGCCGGTCGCTGATCGACAGCAGCCGGTCGTTGGGGATGACGATGAGCGTGTCGACCTCTTCGCGCAGCCCGGCGATCCCCTCCTCCGCCTGGTTGGCCCGGCGCCGACCCTCGAAAGCGAACGGGCGGGTGACCACACCGATCGTCAACGCGCCGAGGGAGCGGGCGATGCGGGCCACCACCGGTGCGCCACCGGTCCCGGTGCCGCCGCCCTCACCGGCGGTGACGAAGACCATGTCGGCTCCCTTGAGAACCTCCTCGATCTCCTCGGCGTGGTCGTCCGCCGCCTTGGCGCCGACCTCCGGGTTCGCTCCTGCGCCGAGGCCTCGGGTCAGCTCTCGGCCAATGTCGAGCTTGACGTCGGCGTCGCTCATCAACAACGCCTGCGCGTCGGTGTTGATGGCGATGAACTCGACGCCCTTGAGGCCAACCTCGATCATCCGGTTGACCGCGTTGACACCGCCGCCGCCGATGCCGGCGACCTTGATGACCGCGAGGTAGTTCTGCGGTGCTGCCACGACGAGCGCCTCTCGGTTGTAGTCCTGCACCGCCTCGGCGACGGTGCTCCGGCCGGTGGGGAAGGCGGCCGGGGTCTCTTAATCTCACCCTCAAGTAGAGAGTTAGAGTTATGTCAACCTCGACCTTGCCCAAAAACGTAGGGGACGCGGTCGGTCGGAGCGGCGCAACACGCCGCAGCGGCACGCGCAATTTCCGCCGTCGCTCGGCATCGCCGCGCCGCGGCCGGACCCCAGTCGGCTCGCCACCGACCCGTCTCGGGGCCCCCCGGGCGAAATGTCGCCTGGGAAGACCCGACGTGGCATGCCAAGCGGCCGCGACCTCACGCCGGCCGCAGCCGGCACCAGCCGACAGCCGCGGCCGAGTGGCCACGAGGCAGCGAGAGCGCCGATGCGCCGCAGCTGGCGCGCGCGGCCCACGGGCGGCTCGTGAGCGCAGGGGGTCGGGACGGCGGCGCTACTCGCCCGCCACCGTCGGTGCTCCCGGCACGCTGACGTCGTAGACGTCACCGTCGAGTCGGCGGTTGGCCAGCAACGCCTGGAGCACGTCCGCCTTGCGCGACGCGTCCGCGGCGCTCCCCCACACCACCGTGCGACCGCCGGCCAACCGCAGCGTGATGGAGTCGACCGTCGCCGCGTCGACCTCGTCCACCCGCCGCGCCAGCCCTCTCGGCAACCCGGCCAACACGACCGCCGCCTCCGCGACCGGCTCCGCACCCGCCCAGGTCGCCCCGGACACACCGGGCCGCACGACCGGCAGCCTGGCAGGCAACCGGTGCACCTGCCGGAACTCCACACCCTCGGCGTCGATCAGCCACGGCCCGTCGTCGCGGGCCACCACGGCGACCGGGGTCCGCTCGCGTACCGCGATGGTCACCGTGTCGGGCCAGGTCCGTGTCGCCTCGGCGTCGGCCACCTCGGCCAGCGTCTGCTCGACGCGCTGCTCGACGCCATCGAGTCCGACCCGGGCGAGCGGCTGGCCGACCGGCACCGCGGCTGCGGCCGCGACCTCGCCTCTGCTCAGCTGCCGGACGCCGTCGACGTCGACCGCCTCGACGGCCAGCACCGAGGAGAAGAACACCAGCCAGACCGCCGCCCCGACCAGCGCGGCCGCTGCCAGCACGGCCAGCAGCTGCCGCAGCCAACCCCACCGCCTGGCGCGCTGCCGACGGGTGAACCGCTGCTGGGTCGAGACGCGCGGTACGCTCACCGCCCTGGCTCCTCGGTGGTGCCCTCGACACCGTCGTGGCCGAGTGCGTGCAGTACCTCCGGCCCGACCAGCGTGACGTCCCCCGCACCCAACGTCAGGACGATGTCACCCGGCCGGGCGGTCGCCGCCAGCGTCGCCGCCACCTCGTCGCGGTCCAGACCCCACTGCACGGAGTGGGGCGCGAGGCGCACGTACGACGCCACGAGACCGGCGTCCACGCCCGGTTCGGGGTCTTCGCGCGCGGCGTACACGTCCAGCACGACGACGTGGTCGGCCAGGGACAGGGCCTCCCCCATCCCGGCCGCGAAGATCCGGGTCCGGCTGTACATGTGCGGCTGGTAGCACACCACCACCCGCCCCGAGCGGGCCAGCTGACGCGCGGCACGCAGGTCGCTGGCGATCTCGGTCGGGTGGTGGGCGTAGCTGTCGTACACCCGCACGCCGCCGGCCTCGCCCTTCAGCTCCATCCGGCGCCGGGTGCCGGCGAACTCGGCGAGCCCGGTCGCGAGGTCGGCGAACCCGAACCCCAGCCGCAGTCCGGCGGCCAACGCACAGGCGGCGTCGAGCACGTAGTGCTCGCCGGGGATCTGCAGGCGGACCATCCCGAGCCACCGGCCTCGGTGCTCGACCGCGAAGCTCGACGCCGCACCGGACAGGGTCACCTCGCGCACGTGCAGGTCGGCGTCGGCCGCCGCACCGACGGTCACGGCTTCCAGACTGCGCCGCCGGGCAAGGTCGGCGAGGTGGCGCGCACCGGGGTCGTCGACGCAGCACACGACGAAACCGTCCGGACGGATCCGGTCCAGGAACCGTTCGAACGCCGCGGCGTAGGCCGCCTCGGTGCCGTAGTTGTCGAGGTGGTCCGCCTCGACGTTGGTGACGACGGCCGCGGACGGTGTGTACACCAGGAAGGCGCCGTCGCTCTCGTCGGCCTCGGCGACGAACAGCTCGCCGCGTCCGTCGTAGGCGTTGACGCCGGAGACGGTGAGGTCGCCGCCGATGGCGTACGACGGGTCGGCGCCGCAGTGCAACAGCGCCACGGTCAGCAGGGACGTGGTCGTCGTCTTGCCGTGCGTGCCGGCCACGGCGACGACCTTCCTGCCGTGCATCACCGACTGCAGCGCGGCCGAGCGGGGCAGCAGCCGCAGGCCCCGGCGCCGCGCCTCGACGACCTCGGGATTGGTCTCCCGAACCGCGGTGGACACCACGACGGTGTCGGCGCCGTCCAGCTGCTCCGGCGCATGTCCGACGAAGCAGGTGGCGCCGAGCGACCGCAGCTGCTCCAGCACCGGTGCGCCCGCCGCGTCGCTGCCGGACACGCGGATCCCGCGGCTGAGCATGATCCGCGCGATCGCCGACAGCCCGGCCCCGGCGATCCCGACGAAGTGCACATGGCCGAGCCGCTCGGCGGGCAGCAGCTGGTCGGGGACGGGGACGATCACGCCGCACCCTCCCCCGGGCCGTGCACCGGGTCGCCGCGGGCCGCGGTATCCCCGGTGGCTCCGGCCACGTCGAGGATCATCTCCGCCAGCCGCTCGTC
>JALYMZ010000166.1 GCA_030773435.1 Actinomycetota bacterium
GCGCCAGCATCTCCGCGTGCGCGGTGGGGTCGGCGTCGGCCTCGCGGCGGTTGTGGCCGCGCCCGACCGCCGCGCCGCGCGCGTCCAGCACCACGGCCCCGATCGGCACATCACCGGCGAGAAGCGCGGCACGGGCCTCCGCCAGGGCCGCGCGCATGGGGTCGCTCCACGTGCGGTACTGCGGGTCGGCCACCTAGGCCCCGACCGCGGCGAGGGCTGAGTCGAACTGCGGTGCGAACCCGACTCGGTCGGCGATGTCCTCGAGCATCTCGTCCGGGAACAGGTCCTCCTCGTCGCACAGCACGGCAAGGTCCACGGCGGAGAGCCCGAGGTCGGCGAGGATCGTCAGGTCGCCGGCGGGCTCGAGCGGGTCGTCGTCGTCCGGCACCGGCAGCTGAAGGCGGTCGACGACCGCACGTGCGATCGGCCACTCCGTCGCCGCGGTGACGTCCGACAGCAGCAGCCGCACCACCGCGCCCTGGACCCGCGCCAGCACGAAGAAGTCCTCCGCGACCGAGACCATCCCGAGGGACCCGTCGTCGCCGGGGGACTGCCGCAGGGCATGCAGGAGTACGTCGAGATCGGTGGCCGCGCGAGGCGGCAGCGGCACGACCTGCCACGTGCCCTCCTCGCGGTACGCGACGACGGCGAAGTCGACGCCGCTGGGCTGGGTCGGCGCCTCGGACTCGTGGATGGACATGGGGCCTCCCGTCGTGGCCGCCGCGCCTGCAGGCAGTCGCTGCCTCCCGGCTCCCTCTCCGGCATGGTCGCAGATGTGTACCGTCTGGCGCTATGCGCCTGCACGTCGCCGACCACCCGCTGGTAGCCCACAAGCTCACCGTGTTGCGCGACGTCGGGACCGACTCGCCGACGTTTCGCCGGCTCGCCGACGAGCTCGTGACACTGCTGGCTTACGAGGCCACCCGGGACGTGCGAGTGCAGCCGATCGGCGTCACGACCCCGGTCGGTTCCAGCCAAGGGGTCAAGCTGGCGGCGCCGAAGCCGCTGGTGGTCCCGATCCTGCGGGCCGGGCTGGGGATGCTGGAAGGGATGCTTCGGCTGCTGCCGACCGCGGAGGTCGGCTTCGTCGGGCTCATCCGGAACGAGAAGACGCTGCGGGCCTCGACGTACGCCGAGCGGCTGCCCGAGGACCTGTCGGGCCGGCAGTGCTACGTGCTCGACCCGATGCTGGCCACCGGTGGGACCCTGGCCGCCGCGGCCCGCTTCCTGGCAACTCGGCGCGCCGACGACATCACCGCGATCTGCCTGCTCGCCGCGCCCGAAGGGCTGGACCGCCTGGAGCAGGAGCTGGCCGACGTCGGCCGGCCGTTCACCGTGGTCGCCGCCGCGGTCGACGACCGGCTCGACGCCCGCGGTTACATCCTGCCTGGCCTCGGCGACGCCGGGGACCGGTTGTACGGCATCGCGGGCTGAGCCCGGCGACGGTCAGTGGGAGACGGTGCGGTCGGTCCACGCCGTGTCCTTGCCCGCATCCGGCGTCCTCGGGACCACCGTTGTCCACGAATCCGTGGAAGACGGTGGTCAGTGGGCGTCGTTCGAGCACCGTTTTCCACGGGAACCGTGGATCCCGTCCGCCGCTCTTGGTGGTCGGGGGCCGCGCCGGGGACGGCGGCGGCCAATGGGCCGGGGCCGAGCCGACGGGTCACAGCGACTTCACCGCCGCGAGCAGCTTCGACAGCGACTCGCGGGCGTCGCCAAACAACAACGTGGTCTTGGGGTCGAAGAGCAGCTCGTTGTCGATACCTGCGAAGCCGGGGCGCATGGATCGCTTCAGGAACACGATCTGGCGGGCCTCGTCGGCGTTGAGGATCGGCATGCCGTAGATCGGCGCGCCGGGCGTGCTCCGCGCCGCCGGGTTGACGACGTCGTTGGCGCCCACCACGAGCGTCACGTCGGTCTGCTTGAAGTCGCCGTTGACGTCGTCCATCTCCCGCAGCTGCTCGTAGGGCACCTGCGCCTCGGCGAGCAGGACGTTCATGTGCCCGGGCATGCGGCCGGCGACCGGATGGATGGCGTACTCGACGCGCGTCCCCCGCTCCGTCAGTACGTCGACCAGGTCCCGCAGCGTGTGCTGGGCCTGCGCGACCGCGAGACCGTAGCCGGGCACGACGAGCACGCGCTGGGCGTAGCCGAGCAGGATCGCGACGTCGTCCGGTCCGGCTGAGCGCACGGGCCGGTCGCTCGCCTGCCCGGCCCCCAGCGTCGAGCCGCCACGCAGCGCGCCGAACAGCGTGTTGAACAGCGACCGTCCCATCGCGTTGGCCATGAGCTTGGTCAGGAACGTCCCGGCGGCACCCACCAGCGTTCCGGCGACGAGCAGCAGCGTGTTGCCGAGCACGTAGCCGCCCGCGGCGACGGTGAGACCGGTGAACGCGTTGAGCAGCGAGATGACGATCGGCACGTCGGCACCGCCCACGGGCAGCACCAGGAGCACGCCGAGCAGCAGACCGACCCCGGCCAGCATGACACCCAGCCACATCGCCGGCGCCAGCACGAGCAGCACCGACAGCACGACACCCGCCAGCAGCGCAGCGCCGAACAGCACCGGCAGCGCCGGAAACACCACCGGCCGCGTGGTCATCAACTCCTGCAGCTTGGCGAACGTGACCAGCGAACCGGCGAGGCTGACCGACCCGACGAGGATGGTGAACGCCGTCGCGGCCAGGGCGACCACGATGGCCGCATCGCGGGCCGCCGCGTCGACGTCGGCCAGCTCCACCAGCTCCAGCAGGGCGACCAGTGCCGCCGCGCCGCCGCCGACGCCGTTGAACAAGGCGACCAGCTGCGGCATCTGGGTCATCTGCACCCGCTGGGCGCCGACGACGCCGCCGACCGTGCCCAGCGCCACCGCGGCGAGGATCGGCCCCCGGTGACCCACGTCGTACGCGACGAACGTGATCGCGCACGCCAGCACCGCGCCGGCTGCGCCGACGAGGTTGCCTACGCGTGCGGTCCGCGGCGAGGAGAGCCCCTTCAGCGCGACGACGAAGCAGACCGCCGCGGCCAGGTATCCCAGCTGCGCCCAGGTCGCGGTCATGCGGTCGGCTCCCGCTGCACCTCCGGCGGCGCCGGTCGCCGGCGGAGGCTGAACATCCGCAGCATCCGGTCGGTGACGACGAAACCGCCCACCATGTTGACGGTCGCCAGCACGACCGCGACCAGCCCGACGGCGACCTCGGCCGTCGTGCGCGCCGCGCCGGTGACGATGACCGCGCCCACGAGGATGACACCGTGGATGGCGTTGGCGCCCGACATCAGCGGGGTGTGCAATGTCGACGAGACCTTGCTGATCACCTCGACGCCGGTGAAGACGCTGAGGACGAAGATGGTCAGCAAGGCGATGGACTCGCTCACGAGGCTCCTCCCAGCAGCTCGCGGGTGCGCGGGTGCCGCACCTCGCCGGCGTGCGTGACGCAGCATCCGGCGACGATCTCGTCGGCGAAGTCGGGCGCGAACACCCCGTCGTCGATCATCAGCGTCAGCAGGTTGGCGACGTTCTGCGCATAGAGCCGGCTCGCCGGCGCCGGCATCTGGCTCGGCACGTTCGCGCCTCCCCATACCGTCGCGGCGCCCACGGTGACGACCTCGCCGGGGACGGAGCCCTCGACGTTCCCGCCGGTCTCGGCGGCGAGGTCCACGACGACCGAGCCGGGTCTCATCTGCTCGACCATCGCCCGGGTCACCAGCAACGGCGCCTGGCGACCGGGCACCGCCGCGGTGGTGATGAGGGCGTCGGCCTTGGCGACGTACGGCGTGAGCAGCTCCCGCTGCCGGGCGGCCCGGTCCTCGGTCATCTCCCGGGCGTACCCCCCGGCGCCTTCGAGCGTCTCGAGATCGAGCTCGATCGCCTGCGCCCCCATGGACCGGATCTCCTCCGCGGCCGCGGCGCGCACGTCGTACGCCTTGACCACCGCGCCCAGCCGCTTGGTGGTGGCGATGGCCTGCAGGCCCGCCACCCCGGCCCCGAGTACGACGACCTCGGCCGGGGGCACGGTGCCGGCGGCGGTCATGTTCAGCGGCAGGAAGCGGCGCAGCCGTTCGGCGGCCACGATCGCGCAGCGGTAGCCGGCCACCAGCGCCTGGGAGGACAGCGCGTCCATCGACTGCGCCCGGGAGATGCGGGGCACGAGCTCCATGGCGAAGGACGTGACCTCGGCGTCGCGCAGGGCCGCCATGAGACCGAGCGGCTCGGCGGCCGGGATCCCGGCGGGGAGGAACGAGATCGTCGCGGCACCGGGCTTGAGCCGCCCCACCTGGCCGGTGCCGAGCGGCTGCACCGAGACCACGACGTCCGCGCCGTCGAGCGCGTCGGCGGCAACCGCAGCGCCGGCGGTGCGGTAGGCCTCGTCGCCGGTCTCCGCGCTGTCGCCGGCCCCCGGCTCCACGGCGACCTCGCAACCCAGTCCGGTCAGCCTGCCGACGAGATCGGGCACCAGCGCGACGCGGGCCTCACCCGGTCGGGTCTCCTTGACGACAGCGATCTTCACAGCGAGCAACGTAGAACACGGCCGGCTGACCGGTGCAGCCTGTGTGACCGGCACCCTCAGCCGGGCCGGGTGGCGCCGCGGCAGCTGTCGGGTCGGCGCCCGCGGCGCGACCCCGCAGGCGGCTGACAAACCCCGCGGAATCAGTAGTAGTAGGGGAAGCGCGGCACGCTCAGCGGCAGATGTCGGTCATCGTTGGCACTGTGCGGCTGACCTGCGCAAACGCGTTGGCGAGCGTTGGTCGCGAACGGTCGCCGACGATCCTCCTGCCACGCATTTGCCACGCACAGACGCGTCACCGACCCACCTCGGGGTCCCCTTGCTCATCACAAGCGCGGCCTCCCAGTCCTGGCCGCCGTGGAAGACACCGAGGATGTTGACCACGAGTTCACCGGAGGACTCGTCGACCTCGTAGGCAACGAGCGTCCGCTTCCTGAAAGTGGTTGTCCGGATGCCCGGTCGGACGTCGTTGCGATCTCGTCCGGCGAGCGGGAACACCAGGATGTCGTCGATGTGGTCGAGGACGGCTGAGACAAAGCGCCGAGCGGTGTCCGGGGATGCCGCCTTGGATCCAGTCGTCGAGCGCGTTGAGTTGCCGTTCGGCTTCGGGAGTGAAGTTGATCCGGCCCGTCATGAACGGGCGGGCCACTTGTCCGCGAAACGGGCGCGGACATCCTCAGCAGGCGTCGCGCGGGACGGATCGGCCTTGAGTGCGTCGTAGGCGGCAGCGGCTTCGGTACGCAGCCACGACTCCGAAACCATGTCGAAGGCTTCGTCAGGGTCGACCGACTCGAGCAGCCTCAGAGCCACGTGCTTGCGCACGTCACGAGGCAGGGACATCCCCGCCTCGTAGAACTCCGATTCGCTCAGCGACATGGCGTCAGTCTACGCCGACGAGCCGACGCGACTCAGGAGCAAACCATCCTGAAGGGTCCCAGGTGGTCCAAGCGCGATCGCCGTAAGCCGATCGGCTTGCGGGACGCGATACCGGCTGCCGGCGTGCCTGTCGATGGAGGCATGGCGATCGTGTTGCTCGGCCGCCCCAGACAAACCGAGGGCTCGTGAACCTCGCTCCGCCTGTCCCGGTTCAATCTTCTTCGTCAGACTCCTGGTAGCCAGCCAGCACGTTGCCGGGGGGGTCGCGGAACCAAGCTCACCCGGCGACTGACCGCGCCATCTTCGCCGCCACCTCGGCGACCGCCGCGCGCAGCTCCAGACCGCCCTCGACGGTCATCTCGAAGGGCATGCCGGCCAGCCACTCGCCGGCGTACATCGCCGGGTTGCTGGTGCTGCCGGTGACGACGCAGCGGTCGTCGCCGAGCGGTTCCAGCCGACCCATCGTAGGGCGGAGGTAGGGCGCCACCTCGGCCATCGGCGCGTGCAGGACCACCCGCGCGTCGTGCTCCCAGCCGGAGGCGAGGTTCTCCTCGAGCACCGACACCGGGTCGAGCCCGTCGGGGGTCTCGAAGGTCCGGGTGCCCTCGCCGACGGCGGTCACCCGGTCAATGCGGTAGGTGCGCACGGCGTCCGCGTGGTGGGCGAAGCAGAGGAGGTACCAC
>JALYMZ010000167.1 GCA_030773435.1 Actinomycetota bacterium
GGCCCGCGGCCTGCGCTGGCTCGCCGCGGCCGCCGCCGGCGGTGGGGTCTCGGTGCCCGAATTGCTGGCCTGCGACGACGACTGCGTGATCGTCGCGTGGGTCGAGCCGGGCCGCCCGACCCCGGAGGCCGCCGAGGCGTTCGGGCAGGCGCTGGCGGCGACCCATGCCGCCGGCGCCGAGTCGTTCGGTGCCGCGCAGGACGGGTTCATCGGCCCGCTGCCGCTGCCGAACCAGCCGGTGGACGACTGGGCGACGTTCTGGGCGACCCGGCGGGTGCTGCCGTACCTGCGCGCGGCCCGGGACCGAGCCGCGGTCACCGACGCGGAGGCCGCGACCGTCGAGGCGGTGCTGGGCCGGCTCGAGGAGCTGGCCGGACCGGCGGAGCCACCGGCCCGGCTGCACGGCGACCTGTGGTCGGGCAACCTCGTCTGGGCTGCCGAGGGACACGTCTGGGTGGTCGACCCGGCCGCCTACGGCGGGCACCGTGAGACCGACCTGGCGATGTTGGCGCTGTTCGGGGCCCCGCACCTGGCCAGGACCATCGCGGCGTACGTCGAGGCCGCGCCGCTGGCCGACGGCTGGCGGGAGCGGGCCGGCCTGCACCAGCTGCACCCGCTGCTCGTGCATGCCGTGCTGTTCGGCGGCGGCTACGGCAGCCGGGCGGCGCAGGCCGCCCAGTCGGTGCTCGACGGGCGCCCCACCATCTCGGTCCCGGACTGAGTGCCGCGCTGGCGTGCGGTGGCACCCTGGCAACATGCGCATCCTCGTCGTCGACGACGACCCGGCGGTCCGTGAGTCGCTGCGCCGGTCCTTGCAGTTCAACGGCTACGACGTCACCGTGGCCGCCGACGGCGCCCAGGCGCTGGCGACCATCTCCGCCGCCGACCCGCAGGCAGTGGTGATGGACGTGATGATGCCCCGGCTCGACGGCCTGGAGGCGACCCGGGCGTTGCGGGCCAGCGGCAACGACGTACCCGTGCTCGTGCTCACCGCACGCGACGCGGTGGCGGACCGCGTCGACGGCCTGGACGCCGGTGCCGACGACTACCTGACCAAGCCGTTCGCGCTGGAGGAGCTGCTGGCGCGGCTGCGGGCGTTGTTGCGGCGGCAGCTGACGCGGGCACCCGGCGACGACGGTGCGGAGCCGCTGCGGTTCGCCGACCTCAGCCTCGATCCGGTCACCCGGGAGGTGCGTCGCGGGGAACGCCCGGTCTCCCTGACCCGCACCGAGTTCGCGCTGCTGGAGCTGTTCCTGCGTCGCCCGCGGCGCGTGCTCGACCGCGCTTTCATCCTCGAGGAG
Organism: Actinomycetota bacterium; assembly: GCA_030773435.1. Classification (GTDB taxonomy): domain Bacteria; phylum Actinomycetota; class Actinomycetes; order Propionibacteriales; family Nocardioidaceae; genus JALYMZ01. The sequence continues at coordinate 1,302 of JALYMZ010000167.1, forward strand.
GTCTGGGGGTTCGACTTCCCCACCACGGCCAACTCCCTCGAGGTCTACATGGGCTACCTGCGACGGAAGACTGAGGCCGGTGGTGAGCCGCGGCTGCTGCACACCGTGCGCGGGGTCGGCTACGTCCTGCGCGAGAGCCCACCGTGACGTCCGCTGCCGGACCGGGTCCGCTGCGAGCCCTGGTACGCCGGCTCTCGCTCGCCTCCCGGGTCGCCCTGCTCTCCGCCGTGGCGGTCGGGGTGGCGGTCGCGGTGACGAGCGCGGCGGCGTTCGCGACCGTACGCATGCAGCTCTACGACAGCCTCGACGACTCGCTGCGGCAGCGCGCGCACGCAGCCGCCTCCAGCGACCTGGTGCAGCGGGCGACGCTGGAGGGTGTCCCGTCGGCGGCGCTCGGCGCCGGGGACGTGCTCATCGCGCTCGTCGCCGCGGACGGCAGCAGCGCCACCGCCCGCGGCACCCGGTTCCCGCAGCTCGGGCCACCGGAAGTCGCGGTGGCGCGAAGCGGCGACACCGTGTCGGTGCGCACGGTCGCCACCGAGGCCGGCGACTACCGCGTGGTCGCGGTGCCCTCGCCCAACGCCGACGTCGCGCTGGTGCTCGCGCAGTCGCTGGAGCCGACCCACGCCACGCTCCGCGGCCTCGGCACGGTGATGCTGCTGGTCGGCGCGGCCGGGGTGCTGCTCGCCGCGATGGCCGGCGCCGCGGTGGCCCGCTCCGGCCTGCGGCCGGTGCGCCGCCTGACCGGAGCGGCGGAGGACGTCGCCCGCACCGACCAGCTGCGTCCGATCGAGGTCAGCGGCACCGACGAGATAGCGCGGCTGGCCACGGCCTTCAACGAGATGCTCGCCGCGCTGGCCGCGTCCCGGGACCGGCAGCGCCGCCTGGTCGCCGACGCCGGGCACGAGCTGCGCACGCCGCTGACGTCGCTGCGCACGAACCTGGACCTGCTCGTGCAGGCCGACGCTCGCGGTGGGTTGGCGCCACAGGCCCGCCAGGAGCTGCTCGACGACGTGCGTGCGCAGCTGGCGGAGCTCACCGCACTCGTGCACGACCTGATCGAGCTGGCGCGGGACGAGCCCCTGGCCCGGGACCCCGTGCCCGTGGACCTGGCGGACGTGGTCGCCCGCGCGGTGCAGCGGGTACGCCGGCGCGCGGGATCGGTGGAGTTCGTCGTACAGGTCGCACCGTGGCGGGTCGTGGGCGAGCCGCAAGCACTGGAACGGGCGGTGGTCAACCTGCTCGACAACGCGGTGAAGTGGAGCCCGCCCGGGGGTGTGGTCCACGTCCAGCTCGCTGAGGGGGTGCTGTCGGTCGCTGATCGGGGCCCCGGCGTCGACGAGGCCGACCTGCCCTACATCTTCGAGCGCTTCTACCGCGCGTCCGACGCCCGCCGGCTCCCCGGCTCGGGGCTCGGGCTGGCGATCACCCGGCAGGTCGCCGAGCGGCACGGCGGCTCGGTCGACGCCGCCCGGCGTCCGGGCGGTGGTGCGGTGTTCCGGATGGCGGTGCCGGCGGCGGCCGGTCTTGGCCAACCCCCAGCCTCGTCTCAGCGGGATCTCAGGGTGACTGGGCACCATCGATGACATGAACGCGATACCCGACCGCCCGCAGGACCCCCGCAGCAACCCCCCGCCGGAGCCGTCGCCGTGGCTACGACCGCCGGGGCAGCCGGAGGAGCGCACCCAGCCGCTGCCGTGGGCGGGTGGGTCGAGCACGCCGCCGTACGCGGATTCCGGCACCGGATACCGCACACCTCCGTACGCAGGCTCCGGCGGCGGGTACGGCACAGTTCCGGACGCGGATCCCGGCCCCCGGCGCGCGCCGAGGAAGGCGCTGGGGGGCGCGGGTGTGATCGCGGCCGCGGTGCTCGCCGGCGCCCTGGCCGGGCTCGGAGGTGCCGCCGGCTACGACGCGCTGGACGCACCGGAGCGGGCGCCGGCGGTGGACGCGCTGGACCTCCCGACGTCTAACGCCAGCGCCGAGGCCCCGGCCGCTGCGGTGGGGTCGGTCGAGGCGGTCGCCCAGCAGGTACTGCCGTCGGTGGTCAAGATCGACGTGTCCTCGCTGGAGGGACAGGGGTCGGGCTCCGGCATCGTGCTGACCTCCGACGGCACGATCCTGACCAACAACCACGTCGTCGAGAGCGCGGCCGAGGGTGGCGACCTGGTGGTGTCGTTCAACGACGGCACGACCGCGCAGGCGCACATCGTGGGCCGCGACCCGCTCACCGACCTCGCCGTCATCCAGGCCGAGGGCGTGACGGGGCTCGCGCCGGCCACGCTGGGCAGGTCGGACGCGGTGCGGGTCGGTCAGCAGGTCGTCGCGGTGGGGTCTCCGTTCGGTCTGGAGAGCACCGTGACCAGCGGGATCGTGTCCGCGCTGAACCGCCCCGTCTCCGCCGGCACGAGCTCCGGCGGCGACGGGACGGTGTTCCCCGCGATCCAGACCGACGCCGCGATCAATCCCGGCAACTCCGGCGGTGCGCTGGTGAACATGGACGGCGAGGTGATCGGCATCAACACCGCGATCCGCAGCTCCCAGTCGCTGGGCGGTCAGGCCGGCTCGATCGGTCTGGGCTTCGCGATCCCGATCGACGAGGCCCGTCCCATCGCCGCGCAGCTCGGCGCCGGTGAGCAGCCGACGCACGCCCGGCTCGGCGTGCTGGTCGGCACACCGGCCAACGAGGACGGGCTGCCCGGCGGCGCCGGCGTGGAGGAGGTGCAGCCGGGTACGGCAGGTGAGCGGGCCGGGCTGCGGGAGGGCGACGTGATCACCAAGGTGGACGACACCGTGATCTCCTCCTCCGACGCGCTGGTGGCGATGATCCGGTCCTACCGGCCCGGGGACCGCGTCACGCTGACCGTGCGGCGCGACGGTGCGCTGCGGGAGGTCGAGGTGAGGCTGGGCAGTGACGCCGGGATCTCCTCGCCGTGAGGGTCGGCAGTGGTGCCGGCGCGGAGCACGGGGGAGCCGGCGGCCGGTATCGCGGCGCGCTCAGCTCAGCAGGTCGACGACGACGTCGCGCACGATCGCCGAGCCGTTCTCGGTGAGGATCGACTCGGCGTGGAACTGCAGCCCGCGGTAGTGCGGGCCGGCGATCGCGTGTACGTCGCCGCTGGCCGGGTCCCGGTCGACGCGTACGCCGGCCGGCAGCACTGACTCGTCGCCGACCCGGGCCACGAAGGTGTTGTAGAACCCGACGTTCTCGGCCCGGCCGAGCACGTCGACGCGGGTCTGCGTGCCCTGGAACACGATGTCCTTGTAGACCAGCGGCAGGCCGAGTTCCGCGCAGAGCACCTGGTGCCCGAGGCAGACGGCGAGGAAGGGCCGGCCGCCGTCGAGCAGGCCGCGCACCGCTGCGTGCAGCGTGGCGATCTTCGGGTGGTGGCGCTCGCGCGGGTCACCGGGGCCGGGGCCGACGATGGCCAGGTCGGCGCCGTCGAGGCAGCCCGGCACGTAGTCGTCGTACCGGAGCACCGAGACCTTCATGCCGAGGACGGCGAGCAGGTGGCGCAGCATGTTCACGAAGTCGTCCTCGGCGTCGAGGACTACCGCGGTGCGCCCGGCCAGCTCCGGCAGCGGTCGCACTCCGGCCTGGTCGGTCGTCCAGAACCGGCTCAGCCGCTGGTTGCGCGAGCCGAGGGCGATCAGCACGTCCTCGTCGACGGCGAGCTCCCGCACGCCCTCCCGCGGGACGTCCGGAGCGTCGGCCAGCCCGAATGCGGACAGGATGCCGGCCGCCTTGGCGTGCGTCTCGGCCACCTCGTGCGCCGGGTTCGAGTCACGCACCAGGGTGGCGCCGGCGGTCACCGCGAGCGTCCCGTCGACGGAGACGTCGGCGGTCCGGATGAGGATCGGCGCGTCCGCGGTAGGGGCGCCCGCCGGGTCGCGACCGAGGAGCGCGAGGACCGCGCCGTAGTAGCCCCGGCCCTGTAACTCGTAGCGGGTGATGAGCCGGCAGGCGTTCTGCAGCGGCGAGCCGGTCACCGTGGCGGCGAACATGGACTCGCGCAGCACGTCTCGCACGTCGCGGTGGGTGCGACCGGCGAGGAGGTACTCGGTGTGGACCAGGTGTGTCATCGGCTTGAGGTAGGGGCCGAGCACCTGGCCGCCCTCGCTGCAGATGTCGCACATCATCTTCAGCTCCTCGTCGACGACCATGAACAGCTCGTAGATCTCCTTCTCGTCGGCGAGGAAGTCGAGGAGGCGCTGCTTGCGCCGTCCCGGGTCGGTGAGCCCGCGCAGTCGGAAGGTGCCGCTGATCGGGTTCATGCGCACCTCACCGCCGTGCACGCTGACGTGCCGCTCGGGGCTGGCGCCGATCAGCCAGCGCTCGCCGGTGAACACACAGAAGGTCCAGTAGGCGCCGCGCTCCCGCTCCAGGAGCCGCTTGAACACGGTGAGCGCGTGGTGATGGTCCCACTCGCGGAACCGGGTGCGGTAGGTGCGGCCGACGACGAGGTTGGCGGCCTCGCCGTTGCCGATCTCGTCGTGGACGATGCGGTCGACGATGGCGGCGTAGTCGGCGTCGCTGGTGTCGAAACCGCCGTCCTCGGCCGTGGTGGGCGGCGTGTCGGGGAGCTGAGCGAGCAGGTCCGCCAGCGGCGTCTCGGTCTCGGTGTGGACGGTGATCGCCGACAGCGGCGTGCCGTCGTCGTGGGCGTCGTACCCGCGTTCGCGGACCTGTCGAAACGGCACGCACAGCAGCCGGTCGAAGCGCCGTCCCGGTGATGGTGGGCCTTGCTCGAGCGGTACGTCGGCGAGCTGCTCCAGGTCGTCGCGGGGCCCGCCGAGCAGCGTGACGGTGGCGGCGCCGCGCAGCCGGATCAGCGCGTACGCCGGGCGGGCGAGGATCTCGTCGAGTGTCGGCATGGTGGCGAAACCCTAGCCGTTGCGCCGGTGGCGAACGGAGTTGCCGGTTCGCCGGCTTGTTGTGGAGAGTCGGCTCATGCGGATGCTCGTCCTCGGCGGCACGGTGTTCCTCTCACGCGCGATCGCGGCGGCGGCGGTCCAGCGCGGCCACGAGGTGGTGTGCGCGGCCCGTGGCATCGGCGGGTCGGTGCCCGAGGGCGTACGGCATCTCCGGGTGGACCGCGCCGACCCGGCCGGGCTCGAGCCGCTGGCGGACCAGCGCTGGGACGCGGTGATCGACGTCGCCCGGCGGCCGTCGTGGGTGCGCGCCGCCGTGGCGGCGCTGGGCCACCGGGCCGGGCACTGGACGTTCGTCTCGAGTGGCAGCGTGTACGCCGACCACGCGACGCCCGAACTGACGGCCGACGCCGCGGCAAGGCTGCAGCCGCCACCCGCGGACGCCGACGAGACGGCGCTGGAGCTTTACGGCGAGCTGAAGGTGGCCTGTGAGGACATCGCACTCGAGAACCTCGGTGAGCGGCTGCTGATCGTGCGGCCGGGTCTGGTCGTCGGACCCGGGGATCCGTCCGGCCGGTTCGCCTACTGGCCGGCGCACGTCGCGGCTGCCGACGAGGTCCTGGCGCCGGGGCGGCCCGACGACTCCGTGCAGATGATCGACGTACGCGACCTCGCTGCCTGGCACGTGCGCCTGGCGGAGGACCGGGTCACCGGCGTGCTCGACGGCCTGGCGCCGGCGACGACGCGCGCGGCCATGCTGGAGGCCGTCTGTGACGGCGTCGGTCGTCGCCCTCCGCTCACCTGGGTGGGCCAGGACTTCCTCCTGGCGCACGACGTGCAGCCGTGGATGGGCGAGCGTTCGATCCCGTTGTGGCTGCCGCTGCCGGAGTACGCCGGGTTCATGGCGCGTGACGTGTCGGCGTCGTTGGCCGCCGGCCTCGCGGTGCGCCCGCTGGCCGACACCGCTCGCGACACCGGCCAGTGGCTGCGGTCGGCTCCGGACGCGCCGGTCACCGGACTGACCCTGGTCGAGGAGGCCGACCTGCTGCAATGTTGGCATCGTGATGCACGGATGTGATGCTATGGTGCGTCCCCGTGCGGACAACCGTGAACATCGATGACGAGCTGCTGCGGCAGGCACGCGAGCTCGCCGCTCGGTCACGTCGGTCGCTCGGCGACGTGGTCGACGACGCGCTGCGGGTCTTCCTGAACCGGGTGCAGCCGGCAGGCCGGGAGCGCGTGCGACTGCCGGTCTACGGCGGCAGCGGCCTGCAGCCGGGCGTGGACCTCGAGGACAAGGCGGCGCTCGCGGAGCTGCTGGGAGACGACGAGGCACCGACCCGTGCTGCTGGCTGACGTCAACCCGTTCGTCTACGCGCACCGTCCCGAGAGCCCCCGATCCGAGGACCATCGACGCTGGCTCGAAGACGCGCTCCACGGTGATGAACCTTTCGGTGTCAGCGAGCTGGTGCTGTCGTCGTTCCTGCGCATCGTGACCAACCACCGCGTCTACCGGGAGCCGACGCCGCCGACCCACGCGCTGGCCTTCTGTGACGTGGTGCTGGGCGCGCCGGCAGCCATCGCCGTCCGCCCCGGGGTGCGGCACTGGCGGCTCTTCACCGCCTTGTGCGAACAGGTCGGAGCGCGCGGCAACCTCGTCCCCGACGCCTACCTCGCCGCCTTGGCTATCGAGCACGGCGCCACCTGGGTGACGACCGACCGAGGCTTCGCTCGGTTCCCGGGGCTTCGCTGGCGGCCGCCGCTCGCCTAGCACATCCACGGGCTGTCCGCGCGTCTCCGGGCTGTGGTGCTAGACCGTGGTGGCGGCTACATCCGTAGCTGCAGGCGGCGGCGTTGGGCGGTTTCGGGCTCTGCGGCATGGGTGGGGAGGGCCGCGTCGAGGCCGCGGAGCCAGTGCTGGTGTCGGGTGTGCGCATCGGCGGTGGTGTCGCGCAGGGGCCGGCCGGTGCGGTCGCGATAGCAGAACCGCCCGTGGCCCACCGCCTCCACCTTCAGCAGGCCGAGGTGGATCATGGTGTGGCAGCGGGGGCAGGCGGCGACCATCTGGTCGAGGTCGGTGTCGCCGCCGTCGACCCAGTGCACGATGTGGTGCAGCTGGACCAGGGTGCTGTCGCAGCCGGGTGTCTCGCAGCGGCCGCCGGACCGGACCCGGATGCCGCGTCGTTGGGCGGCGCTGGCGAACCGGGCGGTGCGGCCGAGGTTGAGCGGAACGCCGGCGGGGTCGGTGACGACTCTCGACACGCCGGCGTCGCAGGCCAGCTTGCGGAGCAGCGTGTCGCAGATCGGACCGTAGCCCTCCAGGCGGGCGGGGGCGCCGCGCGCGTGGCCCGGCGCCGGCGGCGGGATCCACGCGGTGGCGTCGGTGGCGGTGCGGAGCCGCTCCCAGTCCACGACCACGCTCAGGTGCGGCCGGTTGCCGTTGAGCCGGCTGGCGCGGCCCAGGCGCGGAGCCTGGCCGGTTGCCCGTTTCCCGTGCCGGCGTCGCTGGCGTCGTCGGGGTCGCTGGTGTGGTCGGCGTCGCTGGCGTCAGTGGCGCTGGAGCCGGCCTGCTGGTCGCGACCGCAGCCGCCGTCGGCGCCCGCATCGGGTGCCGGGTCCTCCTCCACCGCGGCACGGCACAGGTCGGTGAGCGCGTCGGCGCGCCGCTCCCCGGGGCTGCGGGTGTCCTCGAGGCCGCGGCGGCCGGCGAGTGCGGCCATCGCGGTGGCCACCAGGCAGCCGGCCTCGGGGTCGAGGAACCCCGACAGCGCGTAGCCGTCGCCGACCTTGGCCACCGAGAAGTGCCGCCTGTCCAGCGACTCGACGTAGTCGCGTTCCAGCGCGTCGGGGTCGAGACGCTCCCGCAGCTGTTGGACCGCCTCCCGCAGCTGTGGCGGGTCGGTGAGCTCGGCGATGGTGATCAGGTGCTCCTCCGCCCACGCCATCACCTGCGGACCGACCTGGCGCAGCGCCTGCGACAGCACAGCGGCATGCGCCAGGGTGATCCGACCGGCCGCCAGCGCCGCGTCGGTGTGCGC
>JALYMZ010000168.1 GCA_030773435.1 Actinomycetota bacterium
GCGCAGCCAGCCGCGGCGACAGAGCCGGGCGCGGCGCGGGCGGGGCGGGCGGCGTTGACGTCCCGCCGGGCGCCGGCCGGGCAGGACATCGACGACCGGTTCGTCACTTTGATCCGCGACATCCCCGAGTTCCCGCGGCCCGGCATCCTCTTCAAGGACATCACGCCGCTGCTGGCCGACCACACGGCCTTCGCCATGGTCGTGGCGGCCCTGGCCGCCTGCGGGCGCGACGACCGCGGCGCCACCGTGGTCGACACCGTGGTCGGGATCGAGGCCCGCGGGTTCATCCTCGCCGCGCCGGTCGCGCTCTCCCTCGGTGCCGGGTTCGTCCCGGTACGGAAGGCAGGCAAGCTGCCGTCCGCGACCCTCCAGGTGTCCTACGCGCTGGAGTACGGCGAGGCGACCCTGGAGGTGCACCAGGACGCATTCGCCGCCGGGGACCGCGTGCTGATCGTCGACGACGTGCTGGCCACCGGCGGCACCGTCGCCGCTACCGCGCAGCTCATCGCCCGGGCGGGGGCTTCGGTCGCGCACGTCGCGGTGCTGATGGAGCTGGCGCTCCTGCGCGGCCGGTCGGCGCTCGGGACGCTCGACGTGACCGCTCTGCTGCAGGTGTGACCGGCTGCTGCAGCGGTAGCGGCCGTTCGCAGGCGCCGGTGCCGCGGCAGTCGGCTGCGTAGACTGGGTGCTTCCGCCGTACAGGAGCGCGCGTGGCTGACGACCAGGTCACCTCCACCCGGAGCACCGACCCGGCACCCGGGGTGTCGACGCACGCGCGGCTGCGCACCCGGGCCCGACTGGCCCGCCTCGGCGGGCGGACGGCCGCCGTCGACCCGGTGCTGGAGCCGCTGTTCCGGGTCGTGCGCGGCACGCACCCCAAGGCCGACCTCGGCATCATCGAACGCGCGTACGTGACCGCGGACCGGTACCACCGGCACCAGTCCCGCAAGAGCGGCGATCCCTACATCACGCATCCGCTCGCGGTCGCCACGATCCTGGCCGAGCTCGGCATGACCCCCGCGACACTGTGCGCCGCGCTGCTGCACGACACGGTGGAGGACACGCCGTACACGCTCGAGCAGCTGCGGCTCGACTTTGGTGACGAGATCGCGCTGCTTGTCGACGGCGTCACCAAGCTCGACAAGGTCAAGTACGGCGACACGGCGCAGGCGGAGACCATCCGCAAGATGGTGGTCGCGATGAGCAAGGACATCCGGGTCCTCGTCATCAAGCTCGCCGACCGGCTGCACAACATGCGCACGCTGCGCTACCTCAAGCACGAGAAGCAGGAGCAGGTCGCTCGGGAGACGCTGGAGATCTACGGCCCGCTGGCGCACCGGCTCGGCATGAACACACTGAAGTGGGAGCTGGAGGACCTTGCCTTCGCCACCCTGCACCCGAAGGTGTACGACGAGATCGTCCGGCTGGTCGCCGAGCGGGCGCCGTCGCGCGACGAGTTCCTGGCGAAGGTGACCGCGCAGGTGCAGGCCGACCTGCGCGCGGCGAAGATCAAGGCGACCGTGACCGGCCGGCCGAAGCACTACTACTCGATCTACCAGAAGATGATCGTGCGCGGCCGTGACTTCACCGACATCTACGACCTCGTCGGGATCCGGGTGCTCGTCGAGTCCATGCGCGACTGCTACGCCGCCCTCGGGGTCCTGCACGCCCGGTGGAACCCCGTGCCCGGCCGGTTCAAGGACTTCGTGGCGATGCCGAAGTTCAACATGTACCAGTCACTGCACACCACGGTGATCGGGCCGCAGGGCAAGCCGGTGGAGCTGCAGATCCGCACGTTCGGGATGCACCGGCGCGCCGAGTACGGCGTCGCCGCGCACTGGAAGTACAAGGAGGAGGCCAACGCCGGGGTCGACACCGACCGGCCGGCCGGCACCGGGACGGCGGACCCCGCGGACAGCAGCGCCAGCAGCGACATGGCCTGGTTGCGTCAGCTGCTGGACTGGCAGAAGGAGACCGAGGACCCGGGGGAGTTCCTGGAGTCGCTGCGGTTCGAGATCAACAGCGCCGAGGTGTACGTCTTCACCCCGCGCGGTGACGTGATCGCGTTGCCGACCGGCGCCACGCCGGTCGACTTCGCCTACGCGGTCCACACCGAGGTCGGACACAAGTGCATCGGTGCCCGGGTCAACGGCCGGTTGGTACCGCTGGAGAGCACTCTCGACAACGGCGACGTCGTCGAGGTGTTCACGTCGAAGGCGGAAGGAGCCGGCCCCTCTCGTGACTGGCTGGCGTTCGTCAAGAGCGCGCGGGCCCGCAACAAGATCAAGCAGTGGTTCACCAAGGAACGCCGTGAGGAGGCGATCGAGCACGGCAAGGACGCCATCTCCCGGCTGATGCGCAAGGAGGGGCTGCCGCTGCAGCGGCTGCTCACCCACGAGTCGCTCAGCGCCGTGGCCGCCGACTTGCGCCTGGCGGACGTGTCGGCGTTGTACGCGGCGGTGGGGGAGGGCAACGTCGGCGCCCAGACCGTCGTACGCCGCATCATCGACCTGTTCGGCGGTGAGGAGGGAGCGACCGAGGACCTCGCCGAGGCGGTCAAGATCCCCAGCGAGCGGGAGCGGCGCAAGCGCGCGCCCCGCGGTGACGCCGGCGTGCTCGTGCGCGGCGCCTCCGACGTCTGGACCAAGCTGGCCAAGTGCTGCACCCCGGTCCCGGGCGACAAGATCCTCGGCTTCGTCACCCGCGGTGCCGGGGTGTCGGTGCACCGTGCGAACTGCACCAACGCCAAGGCGCTGACCGTGCAGCAGGAGCGGATGGTGGAGGTGGAGTGGGCACCGACCGCGCAGAGCATGTTCTTGGTGGCGATCCAGGTGGAGGCGCTGGACCGGGCCCGGCTGCTGTCGGACATCACCCGGGTGCTGTCGGACCTGCACGTGAACATCCTGTCCGCGACCGTGGCGACGTCGCGGGACCGGGTGGCGAAGAGCCGGTTCACCTTCGAGATGGGCGACCCCAAGCACCTCGGTCACGTGCTGAAGGCGGTCCGGAGCGTGGAGGGCGTCTTCGACGCCTACCGGATCACCCAGTAGGGCGCTCAGCTCCCTCGACCGCCATCGCGAGGTCACCGCCCGCTGCGACACTGGCCGCCATGGGCCGGCGCGTGTCCGTGGTGGTCGACAGCGACACCTGGGGCGGGGCTGAGGTCTACGCCCGGCACCTGCTGCGCCGCGCCGGTGCCAACGGCTGGGAGCCGTCGCTGATCTGCAGCGAGCCGGTCGCCGCCGGTCTGGTCGACGCCGTGGCTGGTGGCGCGGCGTGCGTCGTACCGCTCGCCCGGCACGCCGACCACGCGCCGTGGGTCGCGTCGGCACTGCGCCGACAGGCGCCGGCCGCGGTCCTGGTCAACCTCGTCGATCCGGCCTCGAACGCGGCGGTGATCGAGGCGGCGACGTCCGTCGCCCCGACCGTCGCGACGCTGCACCTGCCCGGCGACGCGGGCAGCGGCGCGAAACGTGACCGGTTGCGGTCGCTGTTCCGGCGGCTGCACGGCGCCATCGCCCCGTCCGCGGACGGCGCCCGGCAGCTGGTCGACGACCTCGCTGTGCCGGCGCCCCGGGTCGTCGTGGTCCCCAACGGTGTAGACGTCCCCGAGCAGGCCAGCGGACCGGCCGGGCGTCTACCGCCCCGGGTCGGTGCCCTCGGCCGGCTGACCGAGCAAAAGGGTTTCGACGTGCTCGTGGATGCCGTGCGGTCGTTGGTCGACGACGGACTGGCGCTCGACGTCGTGATCGGCGGACACGGCCGGGACGGGGCCCGCCTCGCTGCACAGGCCCGGGACCTGCCGGTGCGGTTCTGCGGCTTCGTCGGCGACCCGGCGACGTTCCTCCGCGACCTCGACGTGTTCTGCTTGCCGTCGCGGCGGGAGGCCCTGCCGCTGGCCCTGCTCGAGGCCATGGCGGCGGGTCTGCCGTGCATCGCCACCGACGTGGGCGGGATCCGGGAGGCCCTGGGCTCCGCGGCCGTCGTGGTCCCTCCCGACGATGCCGCCGCGGTCGCTGGAGGGCTCCGCCAGCTGCTCCGGGAGCGGCGCCCAGCCGCCGACCTCGGGCGGCGCGCACACGAACTGGTCGCCCGCCGTCATGACGCGGCCGTCATGGCCACGCGGACCTTCTCGGTCCTGCGCGCAGCGCTCGCCGCGCCTCGGCCAGCACCTGCGGCACAGTGACGGCGGCGGCGCAGGGGTGGTCGATGGGACAGTCCAGATGTGGGCACGGGTTGCAGCCGACGTCGGCCCATACCGCGCGGTGACGTGCGTGCGGATGCGCCCACCGCACCGGGTCTCCGGACAGGAACACGGTGACGCTCGGTGTGCCGACCGCGGCCGCCAGGTGCGCTGAGCCGGTGTCGTTGCCGACGAGCACGGCGGCGTCCCGCAGCAGCGCGGCCAAGCCGCCGAGCGTGGTTTGCCCCGTCAGGTCGACGACTGGCGCCGACATCGCCGCGCCCACCAGCGCGGTGAGCCACGCCTCCGTGCCCACGCCGGTGACCACCACCGCCAGCC
>JALYMZ010000169.1 GCA_030773435.1 Actinomycetota bacterium
CGCCGGTGCAGGGCGGGCAGCCGGTCGAGCGCTGGACGGCCCGGGCCGGCCCCGTGACGCTGCTGCTCGACAGCGACCGGCCGCTGCAGGTCGACGCCGGCTCGTTGCGGGGCCGCTGGGACGTCGCCGCCGGTGAGCGGATCGAGATGCGGCTCGGATACGTCCCCACCTACGGGGTGGCGGAGCCGACCGGCGTACCGGTGCTCGGTGACCTCGACGACACGCTCGAGGCCTGGCGGTCCTGGCAGGCGCTGCACTGCGGGTACGACGGCGTCCACGTCGCGGCGGTGCGCCGCAGCGCCCTGGTGCTGCAGGCGCTGACCTATCAGCCGTCGGGAGCGGTGATCGCGGCCCCGACGACGTCGCTGCCCGAGAAGCCGGGCAGCTGGCGCAACTGGGACTACCGCTTCGCCTGGCTGCGCGACATCAGCCTCACCATGCAGGCGCTGTGGGTCGGCGCATGCCCCGACGAGGCAGACCGGTTCTTCCGCTGGCTGGCGGCGTCCATCGGCCTCGACCACGGTGGGCCGCTGCAGATCATGTTCGGCGTCGAGGGCGAGCGCGACCTCAGCGAGCACGAGCTGACCCACCTGTCCGGCCACGACGACAGCGCACCGGTCCGGGTCGGCAACGCCGCGTGGCGGCAGCGGCAGCTCGACGTCCTCGGCGAGGTGCTCTTCGCCGCACACCTGCTGCGCGACCAGCTCGGCGACTTCGACGCTGAGGTGCAGCAGCTGCTCGGGTCGCTGGCCGACCAGGCGGCCCGGCAGTGGCGGGAGCCCGACGCCGGCATGTGGGAGGCCCGCGACCGCGACCGCCACTACGTGTCGTCGAAGGTGATGTGCTGGGTCGCGCTGGACCGCGCGTTGCGGCTGGTCGACCGGCTCGGGAACTTCGCGCACCCGGAGGAGTGGGCGGCAGCACGAGACGACGTCCGCGCCGCGGTGCTGGAGCAGGGCTGGAACGACGACGTCGGCGCGTTCACCGGCGCCTTTGGCTCCGACCGGCTCGACGCGTCGGTCCTGCTGCTGCCGCTGGTCGACTTCCTGCCGGCCACCGACGAGCGGATGTGGCAGACGATCCGGCGGGTGCGTGACGATCTGTCCGACGGCGTACTCGTCTACCGCTGGAAGGGCGACGACTACGGCTTCGTCATCTGCAGCTACTGGCTGGTGGAGTGCCTGGCTCGCGGCGGGCAGGTCGACGAGGCGCGACGCCGGTTCGAGCAGCTGGCCGGGTTCGCCAACGACGTGGGATTGCTCGCCGAGGAGGTCGACCCCGCCAGCGGCGCGCTGATCGGCAACTTCCCGCAGGCGTTCTCCCATGTGGGGCTGGTGAACGCGGCCTGGGCGCTGACTGAGCGGCAGGATCCGGCCGCGGCTGACAGGTAGCGCGACGCTACCGACGGAGGACACCAACTGAGGCTTCGGAGGCGGCCATGGCAGCACAGCACGCGACCCGGTCACGTCCCGCGGGTCCCCCTGCTCGGCAGGTGCGACCGCGCGGCGGGGGAGTCGGGCGGTCCTCGGGACCGGCGGCCGAGGCGGTCAGCGACGCGCTGCGCCGCGGGTCCAGCGGCGACCTCACCCGCCGCCGCGGGGTAGCGGGTCTGGCCCTGACCGCGATCGGGTCGTTCCTGGCGGTGGCGGCGTACCAGCACGGCCTGGTCCGGCACCTGCCGGACCCGCCGGGGCGCTGGTTCGACTCCGACGCGGTCGACGCGTCGGGGGAGGCGTACGCCGCCGGCCGCATGCCCGACGCGGCGCTCGGCATCGCCAGCTACGCGGTGACGCTGGCGCTGGCCGGGATGGGCGACGCCGAACGTGCCCGCGAGCACCCGATGTGGCCGCTGGCGATGGCCGGCAAGGTCGGCCTCGACGCTGTCGGTGCCGTGTTCCTGACCCTCGAGCAGGTGACCAAGCACAAGCGGATCTGCACCTACTGCACGGCGGCGTCGGCGGCGACGCTGGCGATGGTGCCGCTGGTCGTGCCGGAGGCGCGGCGGGCGTGGGTGACCTGGCGCGCCCGGCGGTGAGGGGTGACCCGCCGCTGCACCGCGCGTCAGCCTGAGCGCCGCATCCCTGCTCGCGGCGGAGGGCGGTGCCCGGTCACCGTTCGGAACGCAACGGTCGTCGTTCGGCCGGCGGAACGACCGTAGCGTCCCGAACGGCGTCCCCCCGCTCCTAGCTCGGGTGAGTGACGGGACTCGAACCCGCGGCCACCTGGACCACAACCAGGTGCTCTACCAGCTGAGCTACACCCACCGTGCGCGCCGACGACCCGGCGCGGCGGAAGAAGTGTAGCCGCTGGTCACGCGGCCGACCGCCGGTCGGGGGGCGGTGCGCGCAGCCGGTCGGGGGGCGGTGCGCGCAGCCGGTC
>JALYMZ010000170.1 GCA_030773435.1 Actinomycetota bacterium
CGTCGCCGCAGCGGCGCCGGGTCACGAACCGAGCGGCAACGCCTCCGGAGCGCGGCGGCTCCGAGTCCTGGCCGGGCCGGTGGCGAGCACGTCGAGCAGGCGGTCCAGCGGCATCGGCCGGTGCAGCGCGAAGCCCTGCACGCCGGACGGATGCACATGGGTGCGCAGGTGCTCCAGCTGCCCGAGTCGCTCGACGCCCTCCACGACGACGTCCAGGCCCAACGCCTCGCCCATCACCACGACGGAGCGTAGGAGCCGGCACGCCCGCTCGTCGTCGTCGATGGACTGGGTGAACGAGCGGTCGGTCTTGAATACGTGCACGGGGAGCTGCTGGAGATAGCCGATGGAGGAGAAGCCGACGCCGAAGTCGTCGACGGCGAACCGCACGCCACGCCCGGACAGCTGGGTCATCGCAGCCAGCACCAGGGGGTCGTCACTGGCCATCTGTCGCTCGGTGAGCTCCAGGACCAGCTGCACGTCACCGAGACGCGACAGTCCCCGTTCCAGCCGGTCCACGAACGCGGCGCTGCGCAGCTGCTGCGACGAGATGTTGACCCCGACCGCCAACCGCCGCCCGTGGGCGCGTCGCAACGCGACGACGTCGCGCAGCACCAACTCGAACATCAGCTCACCCAGCGGTACGACGAGGCCGCTCTCCTCCGCCGCCCGGATGAACACGTCCGGTGAGACGTCCCGACCTCGGTCACGCCAGCGGGCCAGCGCCTCCAAGCCGACGATCTCGGTGCTGTCGACGCCGACCACCGGCTGGTAGACCACCTGCAGCTCGGCACTGTCCAGCGCCAGGCGCAGCGACTCGACCAGCTCGAGCTGACGCACCATGGCGCGACCCAGCGCGAGCTCGTAGACGACGACGCGGTCACGTCCGGCGGTCTTCGCCTGGTACATCGCCATGTCGGCGTTGCGAATCAGCGTGTCGGCGGACGCGGCCGAATCGGAGTAGGCCACGCCTAGGCTGGCGGTCACCGCGAGCTGGCGCCCCGCGACGGGGATGCGGTCGCGCATGCAGCCGAGGATCCGTTCGCAGACGGCGGACACGCGGTCCTCGGAGTGCACGTCCTCGAGCAGCACGGCGAACTCGTCCCCGCCGAGCCGGGCAACCGTGTCGCTGTCCCGCACGCAGCTGCCCAGCCGCTGCGCCACCTCGACGAGGAGCGCGTCACCGGCGGCGTGCCCGAACCGGTCGTTGACAGACTTGAACCCGTCGAGGTCGCAGAACAGCACCGCCAGCCTGCTGCCGCGCCGGCGCGTCAGCTGCAGCGCGTGCTCGAGGCGATCCACGAACAGCGCCCGGTTCGGCAGCGCGGTGAGCGCGTCGTGCTGGGCGAGGTGCGTCATCTGCTCCGACAGGCGCAGGCGCGAGAACGTCTCCGTCACCACCGACGCCAACGCCTCGAGGGCACGCTGGTCAGCATGGATGCTCGACCGCGCGCGGTGCCGGGCGGCGGTGATGATCCAGCGCTCCTGGCGGCCGTCGTGGAAGCGCGCCCCGAGCTCGCTGGCCTGCGGTGGCTCGCTGCGCACTTCGACCTCCGGCACGCGCAACAGCTCCCGCGCGCCCTCACGCACGGCGCTCTGCACCTGCGGCTCGGTGTCCAGGCTCTGCAGCCGGGCCGACGCACGGAACAGCATGCGCATGCGCCGGGCATTCTCCCGCCCGCGGGTGACCGCCCGGGTGGCAACGAGCATCGCTGCCAGCGGCACGCTGAGTAGCAGCACGGACCACCACGGCAGCTGCCGTACGACGAGGGCGGCGAGGAAGCCGAGCGAGTCGAACACGACCACGATGGCGGCGGCCACGAGCGCGTCGAACCGCGCCAAGTCGCGCCACGGGCTCACGCCGTCCTCGAGGCCGAGGGACACCGCGGACGCCAGCAGGTCGAAGCCGAAGTAGACCGCACAGCCGATCCCGACCGCCAGCAGCTCCCGCGGCGTGCCCAGCTGGGAGCCACGGACCGTGATGATCACCAGGGTGGTGGCCAGGCCGCTGAGGATGCCGAGCCCGATGTTGAAGGCCTTGGCCCGTGCTCGCTTGTCGCTGAAGAGCTGCGACCCGACGACCCCGAGGGACCACAGAGCCAGCGCGGTCCAGGTGTTCGTCGTACAGACCACGAAGACCAGCACGCAGGAGTCGAACCCGATCTCCATCGACGCGCGACTGCGGTCCAGCAGCAAGGGGAAGCGTGCCACCACCATGATCAGCGGCACCGCCAGCAGGTACAGCCACGGCCCGGTCCACGCGCCGGTCAGGACCCGCGCGGCCGCCACCGCGGCGACGGCGACCCCCGCGACGACCACGCAGCCGTCGAAGAGCCGGCCGAGCCGCTGGCTGGCGTCGCCGGAGGGCATGCGCGCACCCCGATTCGTGTCCCGCCACCGCCTTTGGCAGCGGCTTCTGCACAACCTGCGCTGCCGGTGGCAGCGGTGCCTTCGACTATGCAGCACCACTCCGCTGCGACGCCGGACAATGCGGGAACTCGTCGGGTCCGAGCGCCGGCCGGACACAGTGGGCGGCGGTGCAACGACGCACAAACCCGTGGAGAGCAGCGGGCCGGTGGTGCCAGAGTGCCGCCCATGAGCCTTCGGATTCAGTGTGTGGCCGTCGACGCGCACGACCCCCGAGCCCTCGCCCGGTGGTGGGCAGAGGCGCTCGGCTGGCGCCTCACGTACGACGACGGCGACGAGGTCGTGCTCGAACCCCCAGCCGGCAGTCGCGAGGACGGCGTCGTCCCCGACGTGATCTTCCTGGCCGTCACGGACGACAAACGGGTCAAGAACCGGCTGCATCTGGACCTGCGACCGGACGACCAGGCCGCCGAGGTTCAGCGGCTGCTGGATCTCGGCGCCACCCGGGCCGAGGTCGGGCAGCGCGGCGAGGAGTCCTGGGAGGTGCTGGCGGACCCCGAGGGCAACGAGTTCTGCGTGCTGCGCGCGCTCCGGCCCGACGAGCTGTAGCGCTCCGTAGCGGTCGCCGCGACACCGGGATGAGGTGGGGGGCTGTTACTCGGATGCCGCGTGGGTCTCCGGCATCCGGGTCGCGACGGCGGCGCCGGCCAGGAGCACTGCGGCGGTGACGCCGAGTCCCCAGGGGTATCCGGCGGTGTCCGCGAGGGCGTTGGCCACCAGCGGACCGACGATGGCGCCGAGGTCGGAGGACATCTGAAACACCGCTACCACCCGACCACCGCGTCCGCGCATCACGTCACCGACGACCGCGCCGGGCGCGGTGCCGAGGAATGCCGCCCCGACGCCGAACAGCAGCATCGCCACGACGTAGACGGCGAGCGCGACCTGGACCGCCACCAGCAGCATCGCGCCGCCGGCGACCAGCCCGCCGACGACCATGGCCGGCCGGCGACCCCGCTGGTCGACGAGCCGTCCGGCCGGGATGAGGGTGAGCGCCTGCGCTCCCGACGAACACAGGAAGCCCACTCCGACCCAGAACACGCCGACCCCGATCGCCTCGGTGACGAACAGCGGGATGAGGCTGGTCCGGACGCCGAAGAGGGCCCAGCCGGTCCCGAAGCTGGCCAGCAGCGCCGCACGGTACGCCGGGTTGCGCAGCGCCTGCCGCACGCCGAGCGGCTCTGGCGGCGTGGCCGGCTCGTCAGCACCGCCGACGTCCAGGTCTCCGGGATCGGCCGGCGCCGCCTGGCGCAGCCGAGCCTGGGCCAGGAACACTGCCGCGATGCCACCGGCCACCAGCAGCGACACGGCGTACACGAAGAAGGGCAGGCGCAGCGACACCTCGGTCAATGCACCGCCGACCACGGGCCCGATCAGCCCGCCGATGAGGAACCCGGCCTGGAACAGGCTGCTCGCCCGCCCGCGTGACTCACCGCCGACCACCCGGAACAGCAGCGCCACCGCGGCGACCGTGAACATCGCGCTGCCGATGCCGCCGACCGCGCGCCAGCCCAGCAGCCACTCGTAGCTTTGCGCCAGGCCCGCCAGCCCGGTGGAGACCGCGACGACGAGGATGCCGGCGGTGAGCACACCGCGCTCGCCGAACCGTTCGACCATGCGTCCACCGGCGAGCGCCGAGACGAAACGCATCAGCGCGAACGCCGAGATCACTGCGCCGGCGGCGGTGCGTCCGACGCCGAACTCGCGGGCGAACACCGGGATCGCTGGGGCGACCACACCGAAACCCACGGCGACCGCGAACGCCACCGCCGCCAGCACCGCCACCTCGCGCGGCAGGAGCGCGAACGGGTTGCTCACCCGGCGGAGTCGGCGCACGAGGGCCGATCGTGTCACGCCCGGTATCCGCTACTGGCGCTGTGCCACCACCCGACGCACCGGGATGGCGACCTCGACCCCCGACTCTGCCGCCTCGGCGCGCTCGGTGAGCCACGCCGCGGCGCTCTCCCGGCGCTGGTCGGACGTGTCCGGCAGGTAGAGCGAGCGCAGCAGCAGGCGGGCGTCGGCCCCGGTGCGTACGACGAAGGCGAACCGCTCACGCGCGTCCTCGAGTACCCGGAAACCGGCCGTCTGCAGTGACCCGGCCAGCCCGGTCAGCTCGGCACCGGCGGGGAACTGGGGGGTGGTGCGCAGCCGCGCGGTCAGCGGCGCCAGGATCCGCATGTCGTGGGGACGCAGTGGGACCGCGGAGGCCACCGTGGCTGCGAGGACGCCGCCGACCCTCAGAACTCGCGCCGCCTCCCCCAGCACGGTCGGCACCTGTCCGGTGACCATCAATCCGGCGGAGGAGGTCACGGCGTCGAAGGAACCGTCGCGGAACGGCAGCCGCGCCGCGTCCCCCTGCACGAGGGGGCCGGCGCGCCCGCGGGCCCGGCCGTCCAGCAGCTCCGGGCGGGACAGGTCGATGCCGACGACCCAGGGTGGCGTCGGGCGTCCGGCTCCCGCTGCGGTGAGCGTCGCGGCCAGTGCGCTGTTGCCGCAGGCGAGGTCGAGCACCCGGGCGCCGGAGACGGCGCGGGCCAGCCAGCGGTACGGCGTGAGGTCACCTGACCGGGCCCGCGACAGCACGTCCTCGGTGATGCCGGGATGCCGGGCGTGGAAGCCCGCGATGTAGGTCGACCAGTCGGTCATCGGTGACGAGGCCGCAGCGCAGCCGGTGGTGCGATGGTCAGGATCGGCGTACGAACACGTGCGAGGCGTCCTCGTGGTCGATCTCGGCGACCTCGCCCCCGCTGCCCAGCAGCACACCCTCGGCACCCATCGCCACCGTGACGACCTGGTCGGGGCGGGCGCCGATGCGCCGCATCGCACTCATCAACTGCTCGTCGGTCTGGATCGGCTCGCCGATGCGGCGGATCGTCACCGACAGTTTCGAGCCGTCGCCGGGCACGACCTTGTCGAGCGGCTCCAGGCCCTCCATGAACGGCTCGGCCCCGGCCGGCTCGCCCAACTCGTCGAGCCCTGGGATGGGGTTGCCGTAGGGCGACTCGGTCGGATGTCCGAGCAGCGACAGCAGCCGGCGCTCGACGTGCTCGGAGATCACGTGCTCCCATCGGCAGGCCTCCGCGTGCACCAGCTCCCAGTCCAGCCCGATGACGTCGGTGAGCAGCCGCTCGGCGAGGCGGTGCTTGCGCATCACCCTGGTCGCCAGCCGGCGGCCCTCGGCGGTGAGCTCCAGGTGCCGGTCACCCTCGACTGTGAGCAGGCCGTCGCGCTCCATCCGGGCCACGGTCTGGCTCACCGTCGGGCCGGACTGGTGGAGCCGCTCCGCGATCCGAGCCCGCAGCGGGAGGATCCCCTCCTCCTCCAGCTCGAAGATCGTGCGGAGATACATCTCCGTGGTGTCGATGAGCTCGCTCACGCCGGTCATTCTGGCACGCGGGCGGCGCCGCGGGCGGGGACCGCGGGGCAGGCCGACGGGCCGCCCGAGTCGCGTGGCGACCGGGCCTCCTGCGGTGTACCTCAGGATGACACTCGACTGCTGTGGCGGCCGAGGCAGCCCTCCGCGGTGTTGTCCTGGTGCGAGACTTCAGGCCGCCCGTCGCAGTGCGCGGGGCGGCCGGCAGATCCCATCGGCATCAGGTCGGCCCGTGGGCCTGGTGGCCGTCCCTGGGCGCCGCCGCGCCCCCAGTCGCGTGGCGAGCTTCCCGCGGGCGGCGTACCGCAACCTGACACACGACCGCCGTGGCACAGTGGCCGCGTGGACCAGCGTCGAAGGATGCCGCCGGCGGGCCCGGACGGCGGCCGCGCCGCCGCGGTGACGATCACGATAGGTCGACGCTTCCACGGCCCTACCGGCTCCGGCAACGGCGGCTACACCGC
>JALYMZ010000171.1 GCA_030773435.1 Actinomycetota bacterium
GGCCCGAGGCGACCGGCACCACACCGCCGGCCACGTGGCAGCGCGTCACCGTGCCACCGTCCGCCTCCACCCGGCCGTGCAGCCGCGACGGTCGACCCATCTCGACCCCCTGGGTGATCTGGTAGCGCCCGCCGTGCTGCGGCAGCCGGCCGGTCGCCACCAGCGCGATGCCGAGTCCCGCCGCCGCGGACCCCGTCGCGGGGTCCTCCGGCACCGACAAGTCGGGGCAGAACACCCGCGACCGCACCGCCAGCCGGTCTGCCGCGCCTTCGGTGACCGTGTAGACGTTGACGCCGCCGAGCGGGTCGGTGCCGATCCCGTGCCGACCGAGGTCGGACAGGCCACCGGTCGCCGGGTGCGCCCGCGCCAGCGCCGCCACGCCGGTCACCGGCAGGTGCACGAAGCTGAGGCCGGCGCCGGCCACCACGGTGACACCGCTGATGTCGTCGGCGCTCAGCCCGACCGCGGCGGCGACGCGGTCGCCCTCGACCGGACCGCTGAGATCCCGGGGGTTGGCGGACAGCTCCACCGGACCGTCGCCGTCGGGCAGGTGTACGTCGACCAGGCCGACGCCGCACTCCTGGGTCACGTCACCGGAGCGGAGGCGGCCGGCGTGGCGCAGCACCCACGCCGTACCCAGAGTCGGATGACCGGCGAACGGGATCTCCCCGCCCGGGGTGAAGATGCGGACGGCGTAGTCGCCACGTCCGCTCGGTGCCGTCGGGAACGTCGTCTCCGACAGGTTGAACTCTGCCGCCAGCGCCGCCAGCTGTTCGTCGGCGAGGTCCTGTGCGCCGTGCACCACGGCCAGCGGGTTCCCGGCGAATGGCCGCTCGGTGAAGACGTCGACCACGTCGTACTGGAGGGTCTGACCGGCCACGCCGCAAGCCTAGATCGGCACCCGTCGGCGGTAGCCTCGACACCGTGACCGCTACCCCCACCCGCGTCTTCCTGGCCCGCCTGGCCGGCCTGCCGGTCTTCGACCCGCAGGGCGACCAGGTCGGCCGCGTGCGCGACGTCGTGGTGGTGATGCGCAGCGGTGACCAGCCGCCCCGGGTGCTCGGTCTGGTCGTGGAGGTGTTCGGGCGCCGCCGGGTGTTCCTGCCGATGACGCGGGTCACCAGCATCGACGCCGACCAGGTCATCATGACCGGCGTCGTGAACATGCGCCGCTTCGAGCAACGGCCTACCGAGACGCTGGTGCTCGGCGAGATGCTGGACCGCCGGGTCACCATCGCCGAGACCGGGGTCGAGGCCGTGGTCTTCGACGTGGCGGCCGAGCAGAGCCGCACCCGCGACTGGATCGTGAGCAAGGTCGCGGTGCGGGAGGGCGCCGGCAAACGGTTCGGGCGGCGCGGGCAGACCCACGTGCTGGACTGGCGGGACGTGACCGGTCTGGCCACGGTCGAGGAGCGACAAGGCGCGGCGCACCTGCTGGCCGCGTTCGACGCGATGCGCCCGGCCGACCTGGCCACGGTCATCCACGACCTGTCCCCGAAGCGGCGCGGCGAGATCGCCGCCGCGCTGGACGACGTCCGCCTGGCCGACGTGCTGGAGGAGCTGCCGGAGGAGGACCAGGTCGAGATCCTCGATCACCTGGGAACCGAGCGCGCCGCCGACGTGCTGGAGGAGATGTCGCCCGACGACGCCGCGGATCTCATCGCCGAGCTGCCACCGGACACCGCGGAACGGCTGCTGCGCGCGATGGAGCCCAGCGAGGCCGACGACGTGCGTCGGCTGCTGAGCTACGAGGAGCGCACCGCGGGCGGGCTCATGACGACCGAGCCGGTCATCCTGCCCCCCGACGCGACGGTCGCGGACGCGCTCGCCCGGGTCCGCCAGCCCGAGCTGACACCGAGCCTGGCGGCCGCGGTGTTCGTCTGCCGGGCACCGTTGGAGTCGCCGACCGGTCGGCTGCTCGGCGTCGCGCACTTCCAGCGGCTGCTGCGCGAGCCGCCGTCGGCGCTGGTTTCCGGTGTGGTCGACAACGACCTCGAGCCGTTGCGCGCCGACGCGTCGCTGGAGGACGTCGCCAGCCATCTCGCGATCTACAACCTCGTCGCCAGCCCGGTGGTCGACGAGGACGGGCGGCTGCTCGGCGTGGTGACGATCGACGACGTGCTCGACCACCTGCTGCCGACCGGCTGGCGAGAGCGTGACCGTGGCGCTCAGGTGGCTTCCGGCGCAACGGTGGCCCACAGTGCGGAGGTGCCTCGTGGCGCGTGAGGACCGCGGCCGCCTCGACCAGCCGCGCGCCGCGCGCCGCGCGTTGGTCCCGCGGCCGAGCTATGACCCGGAGATCTTCGGACGGTTCTCCGAGCGCATCGCCCGGTTCCTCGGCACCGGGCGCTTCCTGATGTACATGACCGTGTTCGTGACCGTGTGGCTCACCTGGAACGTGGTCAGCCCGCCGCCGCTGCGCTGGGACGACTACCCGTTCATCTTCCTGACGTTGATGCTGAGCCTGCAGGCGTCGTACGCCGCTCCGCTCATCCTGCTCGCCCAGAACCGGCAGGAGGCCCGCGACCGGGTCAACCTGGAGCAGGACCGCAGCGCCAACGCCCGCGCGCACGCCGACATGGAGTTCCTCGCCCGCGAGGTCGCCTCGCTGCGGATCGCGATGGGGGAGGTGGCCACCCGCGACTACCTGCGGTCGGAGCTGCGCACTCTCCTCACCGAGCTCGGCGAGCGCACGGAACAGGGTCCCGGCCGCGACACCGACGAGCGCTCCGACGGCCCCGACGGAGCCCGACAGCCGGCCGCGGAGGCGGAGGCGCCGCGACGTGGCACGTAGCCTGGGGGCATGACGTCCCTCCCCACCGTCGAGCGTGTCCACACCGCGCTGGCCACCGTCAACGACCCGGAGATCAAGCGACCCATCACCGATTTGGGCATGGTCAAGGACGTCCGGGTCGGCGCCGACGGGCAGGTCCGGGTGGAGGTGCTGCTCACCGTGTCCGGCTGCCCGCTCAAGGACACCATCACCCGCGACGTCACCGCCGCGGTGCAACGGCTCGACGGGGTGACCGGCGTCGACGTCGCGCTGGACGTGATGACGGCCGAGCAGCGCCAACAGCTGCAGCAGACCCTGCGCGGCGGCAGTCCGGCGCGCGAGATCCCGTTCGCCCGGCCGGGCTCGCTGACCAAGGTGTTCGCGGTCGCCTCCGGCAAGGGCGGGGTGGGCAAGTCCTCGGTCACCGTGAACCTCGCGGTGGCGATGGCCGAGCAGGGCCTGAAGGTGGGGGTGGTCGACGCCGACGTGTACGGCCACTCCGTGCCGGCCATGCTCGGAGTGGCCGATGTGCGACCCACCCAGGTCGAGGACATGATCATGCCGGTGCCGGTGCACGGCGTGCAGGTGATGAGCGTCGGCATGCTCAAGCCGCGCCGTGACCAGGTCGTGGCCTGGCGCGGGCCGATGCTCGACCGCGCCCTGGTGCAGATGCTCAGCGACGTCTACTGGGGCGACCTGGACGTGCTGCTCCTCGACCTGCCGCCCGGCACCGGTGACGTGGCGATCTCGGTCGGCCAGCACCTGGTGAACTCCGAGGTCGTCGTCGTCACCACGCCCCAGCAGGCGGCCGCCGAGGTGGCCGAGCGGGCCGGCACGATCGCGTCGATGCTGCATCAGCGGGTCGCCGGGATCATCGAGAACATGTCGTACCTGCCGTGCCCGCACTGCGGCCCCGAGCACCGGCTGGAGGTGTTCGGGGCCGGTGGCGGCGCGCAGGTGGCGCGCACCTTGTCGCAGCGGTTCGGCTACGACGTGCCCGTGCTCGCGCAGGTGCCGCTGGACGAGCGGCTACGCGCCGGCGGCGACAGCGGCCATCCGCTGGTGCGGCAGGACCCCGGCTCCGGTGGCGGTTCCCCGGCCGCCGAGGCGTTGCGGCAGGTGGCGCGCCGGCTCACGGCCAAGAGCCGCGGCTTGGCCGGGATGCAGCTGGGGCTGACCCCGGCCGGGCGCCGCTGACCGGCTGGCGACGCGCCGCCCGCGCGGTGCGCGCAGAGAGGACCCGTGGTGTTCGACGTCGGACTGCCCGAGATCCTGGTGATCCTGCTGGTCGCCGTGTTCGTCTTCGGCCCCGATCGGCTGCCCGACGTCGCCCGCCAGGCCGGCCGGTTCGTGCACACCCTCCGACAGCTGGTGCACAACGCCCGAGCCGACCTGTCCCGTGAGCTCGGGCCCGAGTTCGCCGACCTCGACCTGGCCGACCTCGACCCCCGCCGTGCACTGAAGAAGCACGTGTTCGACGTCATCGACGAGCCCGAGCAGCCCGACGGCGACGGCCGGCTCGGTGCCGCGCACCGGCCGCTGCAGCCGGACGAGCGCCCGCCCTACGATGTCGACGCCACCTGATCCCCCAGCCGGCGCTCAGCCGGCGTCTCAGCCGACCTTCTCGTCCAGCGTCACGACCGCGGTGCGCAGCTCCCCCTCCCGGCGGTACACCAGCCGCACGGTCTCCCCGGGCAGCCGGCTGCGGATCGCCACGATGAGCTCGATGCCGTCGTTGATCTGCTGGTCGTCGAGGCGGACGACCAGGTCGTCGTCGCGCAGCCCCGCGGCCGCGGCCGGACTCGCCGGGGTGACCGCGGTGATGCGCGCCCCGCGCAGCGAGGTGTTGACGTCGACCGACGCACCGATCACCGGGTACGACGCCTCGCCGTCGGTGAGGAGCTGCTCGGCGGTCCGCAGGACCTGGTCGATGGGGATGGCGAAGCCGACGCCGATGCTGCCGCTGCCGCCGAACCCGCCGAGCGTCGCGATCGCGCTGTTGACCCCGACGACCTGGCCCTGCAGGTTCACCAGCGGACCGCCGGAGTTGCCCGGGTTGATCGCCGCGTCGGTCTGGATCGCGTTGATGTACGACGCCTCCCCCTCCCCCCCGACCGAGACCGGGCGGTCCATGGCGCTCACGATGCCGGACGTCACCGTGCTGGACAGTCCCAGCGGCGCACCGATCGCCACCACGGTCTGGCCGACCTGCAGGTGGTCGATGTCTGCGATGGCCGCCGGGTGCACCGGCACCCGCCGGCGCAGCGCCAGCACGGCGATGTCGTAGGCGGGGCTGCGGCCGACCACGCGGGCGCGGACCCGGGACTCGTCGTCGAAGACGACCACGATGCTGCCGTCGGCACCGGCGTCGTCGGCCGCCTCGGCGATCACATGGTTGTTGGTGATGATCCGTCCACGTCGGTCCAGCACGAAACCGGACCCGGTCGCCTCCCTGTCCTTCCCCTCGGCCAGGATCTGCACCACGCTGGGCAGTGTCACGTCGGCGACCCGGGCCACCGTTCCTCCGGCTGGCAGCGGAGCAGGCACCTGTTCTGGCGGGATGCCGCTCGGTGCCGGCGCCGGAGGCGCCGCCTGCGTGGACTGGCGGGCGTCGACGTCGCGGTCGTTGACGATCGACAGGGCGCCCAGCATGCCGCCGCCCACGCCGACGACCAGCGACAGCAGCATCGCCACCGGCCACGGC
>JALYMZ010000172.1 GCA_030773435.1 Actinomycetota bacterium
GGCACGCGCGTCGCATCGCGCAGGACCGCTCCGACCACCCCGTACGCGTAGAGCGCCGCATGCTCTGCCGCCAGCGCCTGCTGCAGGGCTGTGCGCGGCGGTGGGCCCGGGCTCACCGGCGGTCGTCGGCGAGCCGGCCGAGCACCGCGACGTGCTGGGCCTCACCGGCCGCCAGTGAGGCCAGCAGGCGCGCCAGCCCACCCGATCGGGCCTGTCCGGTGTGGCGTAGGTGGCTGCGGGCAGCCTCGTCCTCGGCGGCCTGCAGCGCGGTCACGGCTGCCCGCTGCTGTGCTGGCACGACGAACCGCGCCGGCCGGCCCTGCCGCGACGACGTGCGACCGGAGGCGGCCGTCCGGTCGACGAGGCCGCGGAGCAGGCGAGCGTGCAGGCGGTGTCGGCGCAGCAGCGGGGACAGCACGGGCCGCAGCTGTGGGTGCCGCTGCGCGGTCATCGTGTACGCCGCCAGCAGCTCGCCGACCCGGCGGGTCGCCGCGGCTACGACCGCCACGTCCGCGTCCGCCTGCGCATCGAGCGGCGCGACCGAGCCGGGAGTACGCGGCGGCGCCGGCGCACCCGGCAGCGTGCAGCCACCCACCGCAGCGAGCGGGACCAGCGCGAGTGCGGACACCACGGTGCGGCGGCTCGGCTGTGCGGGCATGCCCCGACGTTACCGCCGACCTGCGCCGACGTGGGGGCGGCGACCCGGCAGTGGCGCCGGTCGCGTGCGTATAGGGTGAGAGCGCGTCGCACAACAGCACAGCGAGGAGGTCTGCGTGAGCGCCACCGCCAACCAGGACCGGCTCGTGCAAGCTCTGCGCCCCGTCGTGGCCGCCGCTGGGCTCGACCTGGAGGCCGTCGACGTGACTCCGGCCGGTCGGCGCAGACTGGTCCGGGTCGTCGTCGACAAGGACGGCGGCGTGACCCTCGACGAGATCG
This sequence comes from Actinomycetota bacterium, assembly GCA_030773435.1. Taxonomy (GTDB): domain Bacteria; phylum Actinomycetota; class Actinomycetes; order Propionibacteriales; family Nocardioidaceae; genus JALYMZ01. Next base: position 937 of record JALYMZ010000172.1, read on the forward strand.
CGGACACCACGCACCGGGTCTCCCGGCAGCTCGACGACGACGACCTGATGGGCGATACGACGTACACGCTCGAGGTCACCTCGCCGGGCACCGACCGTCCCCTCACCCAGCCGCGGCACTGGCGCCGCAACGTCGGCCGGCTGGTCGCGGTCACCACGTCCGACGGCGGGTTCACCGGCCGGCTCCGCGACGCCGGGGACGACGCCGCAGCGCTCGACGTCGGCGGGGGGCGCCGGGTGGTCCGCTACGCCGACGTCACCAAGGCCCGGGTCGAGGTCGAGTTCAACCGCAAGGACGGGTGAGTGATGGACATCGACATCAGCGCTCTCCGCGCGCTCGAGCGGGAGAAGGACATCTCCTTCGACGTGGTCGTCGACGCGATCGAACAGGCGCTGCTGGTGGCCTACCACCGCACCGAGGGCTCGCAGCCGGACGCGCGTGTCCACCTCGACCGCAAGTCCGGTCACGTGACGGTCCTGGCGCAGGAACGCGACGAGGAAGGCACAGTCGTCCGCGAGTACGACGACACACCGCACGGGTTCGGCCGGATCGCGGCCACGACGGCGAAGCAGGTCATCCTGCAGCGGCTGCGGGACGCCGAGGACGAGGCGAAGTTCGGCGAGTTCTCCGGCCGCGAGGGCGACATCGTCTCCGGCGTGGTACAGCAGGGGCTCCACGCCGACGACGTCATGGTGGACCTCGGCGCCCTGGAGGCGTTGCTGCCGCGCGCCGAGCGGGCGCCAGGTGAGCGCTACGAGCACGGCAGCCGCATCAAGTGTCTCGTGGTGAGCGTGCGGCGTGGCCTGCGCGGGCCACAGGTCATCCTGTCCCGCTCCCATCCCAACCTGGTCAAGAAGCTGTTCGCGCTCGAGGCGCCGGAGATCGCCGACGGCACAGTGGAGATCGCGGCCATCGCGCGCGAGGCCGGGCACCGCACCAAGATCGCGGTCCGCTCCACCGTGCCCGGCGTCAACGCCAAAGGCGCATGCATCGGACCGATGGGGCAGCGGGTGCGCAACGTGATGAGCGAGCTGCGCGGCGAGAAGATCGACATCGTCGACTGGTCGGACGACCCGGCGCAGATGGTGGCGCACGCCCTGTCCCCGGCCCGCGTCAGCAGCGTGCACATCGTCGACCCGCTCGCGCGCGCGGCGCGCGTCATCGTGCCGGACTTCCAGCTGTCGCTGGCCATCGGCAAGGAGGGCCAGAACGCGCGTCTGGCGGCGCGGCTGACCGGGTGGCGCATCGACATCCGGCCCGACACTGAACCGGCGGAGTCGGCACCGGCTCCGGCCACCGGTCGAGCGGGCGGGCCGCGCCCCAC
>JALYMZ010000173.1 GCA_030773435.1 Actinomycetota bacterium
GCACACACATCACCAGGATCCCGGCGCTGAGCCGACGCCACGCCAGGCGCCCGGCGACCGCGCCGGCGACCAGAGCACCCACCACGGTGCCGGCCACCAGCAGTGGCTTGTCGAGCTGGCCGACGGCCTGGATCGCCGCCTCGGCCAGCTCACCGGGCGTGATGCGGATGATGCCCTCGCCGATCGCGAGCACCGGCGAGCTGCCCAGCGAGAGCAGGCCGGTGACCAGCTCGGCGGCGGCCAGCCCCGCACCCGCGCTCACGGCGCCGGCCAGCGCCGCCCGCGCTCGGGCATCGTCCACCATGGCCCCATCCTCCCTGCTCGGCGGCGGCGCCGGGTACGCGGCCGCACACCGGTTGTTCGGAGCCACGTCCGGCACAATCTGGTCGTGTGACGGCCTCCACACCGCCGGCGGTGCCGCGCATCGGGGTCGGCGTCGACGTGCACCGGTTGCAGGCCGGCAGACCTCTGTGGCTCGCGGGGCTGCAGTGGCTAGATGAGCCTTGTGGGCTGGTCGGGCACTCCGACGGCGACGTTGCCTGTCACGCTGCGTGTGACGCGCTGCTGTCGGCCGCTGGTCTGGGTGACCTCGGACGCCACTTCGGTACGGCGGAGCCGGCCTGGGCCGGTGCCAGCGGAGCAGCACTCCTGGGCGACACCGTACGTCGGGTCAGGGCGGCCGGGTTGTCCGTCGGCAACGTCGCCGTGCAGGTCATCGGCAACCGGCCGCGGATCGCCGATCGTCGCGACGAGGCCGAGTCAGCACTGTCCGGTGTCGTCGGTGCACCGGTGTCGCTCAGCGGCACCAGCACGGACGGTATGGGCCTGACCGGTCGCGGCGAGGGGATCGCCGCGATCGCGACCGCCCTGTTGCTCGGCTAGCCCTCGTCGCTCTGCTGCTGGCTGCCGACGCCCAGCTGCTGCCCGCGTTGACCGCTGCGCACCTCGATCCGACGGGGCTGCGCGGACTGCGCCACCGGGATCGTCAGCTCCAGCACACCGTTGTTGCAGCTGGCCTGCACGTTCTCGACGTCGAGCGCGTCCCCGATCTGCAGCTGCCGGGTGAACGTCCCCTGCGGGCGCTCGGCGACGAGAACGTTCATCGCGTCGTCGTACTCCGGGGTGCGCTCGGCGCGGATCGTCAACACATTCCGCTCCGAGGTGATCTCGACCGTGCTCGGGTCCACACCCGGCAGGTCGAGGGCGACGTGGTACCCGTCGTCGGCCTGCCACACGTCCATGGGCATGCCCATCGGCGTGCGGGTGCCGGACATCAGCTGGCTGCTCAGGCGGTCGAGCTGGCGGAGCGGGTCACCGAACCGGTCGAAGTGCATCACGCTCATCGAACTCTCCTCCGCGGTGGGTGGTGAACCGGTCTGCGTGGGTCGGTGCCCCGCAGCGCCCGGACCATGCGGCGCCACCCCTCCGCCGCGGCGTCGACTGTACCGTGGCCGGTCGCTGCGGAGACATTTGTACGTTATAGGGCCGAAAGTCTCCGTGGCGCCGTCAAGACGCGTCGACTTCGGGCCTGGGACGCCGAGCACAGGCCTCACCCCGGAAAGAGGCAAGCGGCGAGCCGCGGTCGGCGATCGCCGCCACCCGGAGGTGGTCACGTGCAGGGCTTCATTCTGGTGCTCGCCCTGGCGGCGCTGCCCGCGGCCGGGAACCTCCTCGGCGGTATCGCCTCAGAGGTCGTCGACGTGTCCGAGCGGGTGATCAGCCTGGCGCTGCACGCCGCCGCGGGAGTCGTGCTGGCGGTCGGGGGGCTGGAGCTGATGCCCGCGGCGCAGCGGGCGACTCCGGCGTGGATCCCGATCCTCGCCTTCGTCGGCGGCGGGGTGCTGTTCATCGGGATCGAACGGCGATCGGCTACGTCCAGGGGCGCGCCGGGGTCGGGAGCGGCTCCGCCGGCCCGCTGGCGATCTTCGCCGGCGTCTCACTGGACCTGTTCAGCGACGGCATCATGATCGGCACCGCGACCGTGGTGAACCCCGGCCTCGGCCTGCTGCTGGCCCTCGGCCAGGTTCCCGCCGACATCCCGGAGGGGTTCGCCGCGGTGGCCACGTTGCGGCGCGCGGATGTGCGTCGTCGTGCCCGGGTCGCGATGGCCGTCGGCTTCACGGCGCCGGTCCTCGTCGGCGCCGCGGTCGGGTACTTCGCGCTGCGGTCGGCGTACGTCGGGGGGTGAGCCGGGCGGCTCCCGCGCACGCACCGATTGTGCCCCTGGGGGTGTTGCGCAGCGCCGGATCGGCGCACACTGGACATAGACGGTAAGAACTCTCCCCGCGAGGACGCCATGTCGAGTGCACACCACCTGCCCGACGTGCTGCCCGTGCTGTCGCGCGGCAAGCACCGCAACCCCCGCAAAGGGGCCTGCTTCATGGAGCTGGCGTCCTATCTCGCCGGCGAGCGCTGGAGCGACCATCCCCGCTGCACCCACCCGCTGCTGTCGGCGCTAGCCCGGCTGGTCAACGACTGCACGTCCGACAGCGGCCGCTCGCGGCTCGCGCAGCTCATCCCGTCGGTGATCGGGCTGACCAGCGACGACCTGCGGTGGGACGCGCGCATCGCGCTGCATGCGGCACAGACGGCCCTGCCCGTGGTGTCCGCGGAGCGGCAGTGCGCGATGGCGGTGTCGATCCTGTCCGGGGAGCGGGTGCTCGCCGAGATCGACGGCCGGCCGGTGGCGCTGGAACCGCGCAGCGAGCACGCGCTGCACCAGGTCCCCCATGCGGCGGCGTGGGCGCGTCGCTTCGCCGGTGACCGGCACATCTCCGCCGGCGGCTTCCGCCGCCACGCCGCCCCCAACGCCGTGCGGTGCTCGGTGCAGGGGATTGCCGAGGCGTGCGTACCGGACTCCGACGAGCTGCTGCACGAACTGCTCTCCGGCGCCATCGACGCCTGCACCGGCCTCGCTGCCCGAGGGGCGTCCCGACGGTCGGTCGACGCGCAGATGTGGAGTGAGGTGTGCGAGCTCACCGGCGTGCGGTGAGCCGGTCACTCCACCGCTGACCCGGAGCCGGCGAAGTCGGTCTCCGTCGTGCCGTCGATCGCCACCTCGGGCGGGCCCTCGGTCTCGGCCTCGTCCTCGTCGTGGCGGCGCATCAGCGCGACCAGCTCCGCCTGGTCCGCCGCCGACGGGAACCCCCAGCCAGGTCGATACCCGTACACCTCGTCGAGCCCGCGGCCCTCGGTCAGGGTGTCGAGGATCTCCACCAAGTCCGGACCGATCAGCGCCGGGTGCTCGACCCCGCAGGCCTCCGCGACCTTCAGCAGGTCCCGTCGCAGCGTCTTGACGTAGTTCGCGGCGCGCACGGACTTCGTCGCCGGGTCGAGGCCGTGCGCGAGCCACTTGTCCTGCGTCGCTACCCCCGTCGGGCAGTCACCGGTGTGGCACTTCTGCGCCTGGATGCAGCCCACGGACAGCATCGCCTCCCGACCGACGTTGACCAGGTCGACCCCCAATCCGAACGCCACGATCGCGTTGTCGGGCAGGCCGAGCTTGCCGGCCCCGATGAACGTGACCTGCTCGTGCAGGCCGCGCTCGGCGAAGACCGCGTAGACCCGGGCGAAGCCGAGCCGGAACGGCAGCGACACCGCGTCGGTGAAGATCAGTGGTGAGGCGCCGGTGCCGCCCTCACCGCCGTCGATCGTGACGAAGTCGACGCCGCGCTCGCCGCCGGCCATCGCGTCGGCCAGCTCCACCCAGAAACCGAGGTCACCGACCGCCGACTTGATCCCGACCGGCAGCCCGGTCTCGGCGGCGAGCAGCTCGACCCAGTCGAGCATGCTGTCCACGTCGTGGAACTCCGCGTGCCGCGAGGGGCTGATGCAGTCGACTCCGACCGGCACGCCCCGGGTCTCGGCGATCTCCGGCGACACCTTGGCGGCCGGCAGGACGCCGCCGAGGCCGGGTTTGGCGCCCTGGCTGAGCTTGACCTCCAGCGCGCGGATCGGCGCACCCTCCACCAGCCGCTTCAGCCGGTCGAGGCTGAACCGCCCACGCTCATCGCGGCAGCCGAAGTACGCCGTACCGATCTGGAAGATCAGCTCACCGCCCTTGCGGTGGTACGGCGAGACCGCGCCCTCGCCGGTGTTCTGCAGGCAGCCGGCCAGCGCGGCCCCCCGGTTCAGCGCCTCGACCGCGTTGCCCGATAGTGACCCGAAGCTCATCCCGGAGATGTTGACCACCGAGTCCGGCCGGAACGCGTGGCGGCGCCCACGCGCGGCACCGAGCACCTTGCCGCACGGCAACCAGGCCTCCTGCCCGGGGACACCGTGGGTCGCCTGGGTGCGGCCGAAGGTCCGGTGGTGGACGATCACGTTGCCCGAGGAGTGCTCGAGGTCGTTGTCGGTGCCGAAGCCGAAGTAGTTGTTCTCCAGCTTCGACGACGCGTAGACCCAGCGCCGCTGGTCGCGGCTGAACGGCCGCTCCTCGTCGTTGCCGGCCACGATGTACTGCCGCAGCTCCGGACCGATCGCCTCCAGCCAGTACCGGGCGTGGCCGATCACCGGGAAGTTCCGCAGCAGCGCGTGCCGGCGTTGTAGCAGGTCGTGGGCGGCCACCGCGGCCACCGCGGCCGCCGGGGCGGCGCCGAGCACTCGTCTCGTCCTCACGTGACGATTCTGCCGCGGCGGCGCGGTCCCCAACCCTTTGCGGATGTCAGCGCTGTGCGAGCAGCGCCGCGGCGACGGCGAGGTCGAAGGTGTGGGTGATCTTGAAAGCCTCGGGTGCGCCGTGGACCGCGACGACCTGAACCCCGAGCGCTTCCACCAGAGCCGCGTCGTCGGTGGCGTCCTGCCGCACGGTCGCGTGCGCCCGCGCCAGCACCCGGCGGGCGAAGCCCTGCGGGGTCTGCGCGGCCCGCAACCGCACGCGGTCGACGGTCGCCACGACGACGTGGTCGGCGACCTCCTTCACCGTGTCGGCGAGCGGCAGCACCGGAACCACCGCCGCTGCTCCCTGCCGCACCGCCGCAGCGACGCGGCGCACCAACTCCGGCGGCACC
>JALYMZ010000174.1 GCA_030773435.1 Actinomycetota bacterium
CTGCCCGTGGACCACCTGAACCTGGAGACCGTCCTGCACAACAAGGTGCTGGCGGGCACCGTCAACGCCGATCGCGCCAACTTCGAGGCCGCGGTCCGCGACCTCGTCGCGGTGCAGGCGCGCTGGCCCGGCTGGCTTGAGCGGCTGATCACCCGCCGCGTCCCGTTGCCGTGCTATGAGGAGGCGCTGCGCCGCGGACCGGAAGACGTCAAGGTTGTCATCGACGTCGCAGCCGGACACGACGATGCGAGAGCGGCCGACACCGGGGCACGGCCGCAGTGAGTGAGACCGACGCCTACCCGCCCCTGGAGACGCTCGCCGCAATCGGCGACGGCCAATCGCTAGCGCTGCTGGGGCCGGATGCGCGGGTGGAGTGGTTCTGTCCCGGCCGGTTCGATGCGCCGCCGGCGGTGTGGCCGATTCTCGACCGCCGCCACGGTGGACATCTGCACATCGCGCCGGTCGACTGCGTCTGCACCGCGGTCGGCTACCTAACCGACACCGACGTCCTGCGCTACGAGTGGCTGGGCAGCCTCGGGCGTGCCCGGATGACCGTAGCCATGCTGTGGCCTCCGGACGAGCACACTGAGGAGATCCTCTGGCTGCTGGAAGGCCTCGAGGGGCAGGTGACCGTCGAGGCGCAGGCGAACTTCCGCACCGACTGGGGCCGAAAGCCGTGCCACCTGACGGTGGACCGCTACTCCGCCTTATGGGGCAACGACGAGACGTCGTTCCAGCTGGCCGGGCCGGTAGTGCTGCGCGCGTACGGGGACCACGCGGTCGGCAACGGCACGTTGCACGCGGGACAGCCGTGGGGATTCCGGCTGCGCGTGGCACGCACCGCGATCGCCCCGTCCTACGACACCACCAGCGATGACGTCAGAAGGGACCTGCAGGCCACGGTACGCGCGTGGCGAGACTATCGGCGGGACTGCGGTACGACGGCCGATGGCGCCAGGCCGTGGTCCGCAGCGCGATCACGCTAAAGATGTTGATCTACGAGCCGACGGGGGCGGTTGTCGCAGCTGCAACGACCTCCCTACCTGAGGAGATCGGCGGGGTACGCAACTGGGACTACCGCTACACCTGGTTGCGGGACGCCGGGTTCACCCTCAACGCCCTCTACGCTCTTGGATGCACCGCTGAGGCGCGTGCCTACGCCCGCTGGCTCTGTGCCACCACCAGCGGGCACGCGTTGCCGCTTCGCGTGCTCTACGGGATCGATGGCGGCACCGGGTTTCTCGAGGAGGAGCTCGACGAGCACGAGGGCTACCGCGGCTCGCGGCCGGTGCGGGTTGGCAACGGCGCCGAGATCCAACTCCAGCTTGACAGCTACGGGGAACTGCTGGACTGCCTGACCATCTGCGAGGTCCTCTGCGAGGACGTGATGCGTAGTGAGTGGCCACACTTCCGCCGTCTCATAGACTTCGTCGCGGAGCACTGGCACGAACCAGACAGCGGCATCTGGGAAATTCGGGACGACCCACGGCACTTCGTGCACTCCAAGGGCATGGCGTGGGTCGCCCTCGACCGCGGGTGCCGCCTGGTCGACACCTACGTCGAGGAGTCCCCGCGCGGGCACGGCCTGCGCCTCGCCGCCGGTGAACTCGCGGTCGGCCCGTACTGCCTGGGGCAGTGGGTCGCCTCCGGGATGCTCGCCACCTACGCGCTGGACCCGCGCACGGCCCGCTTCGTCGCCGGCGTCTTGGCCATCCTGACGCTGAGTAACTTCATCAACGTCACGTTCTCCAAGTACCGCGGGTGAGAACCACGCGACAGCCGTGCCCGCACACGCGACAGCACCATGAGGAGCCCCACATGAACCTCCGCACGGTAGTCACCGACCTCGCCCTGTCCATCGCCGGCGGCTATCTCGGCACCAAGGCGATGGAACCGGTCAGCATGAAGCTGTACCAGCTCGAACCGGCGGCGGGCCGGGCCCGCGAAGACGCCGCCCGCCCCGGCCCGCCGTACCGGATCGCCGCCGAGAAGCTCACCAAGGTGTTCGGAATCGAGCTCACCGAGCAGCAGCTGAGCCGGCTCAGCCTGGCCTTCCACTACGGGTTGGCGATCCAGTGGGCAACGCTGTACCCGCTGCTACGCCGCTCGACCAGCCTCAACCCCCTTACCGCCGGACTCGCCACCGGCGCCGCGATGAGCCTCATCGCCGACGAGCTCATGACGCCCGCATTCGGGTTCAGCGCCCCCAACCTCGACTACCCGCTGGTCACCCACGCGCGCG
>JALYMZ010000175.1 GCA_030773435.1 Actinomycetota bacterium
CCGGACGACGAGCGCCTACGGCGCTCAGTTCGACGGCGAGGCCGACGCGTTCTTGCTCCTCGTGCTCAGCGTCCACGTGGCGCGGTCGTACGGCGCGTGGGTGCTGGCCATCGGCGCCGCACGCTACGCCTTCGCCGTGGCCGGGTGGGTGTGGCCGTGGTTGCGCATCGCGCTGCCGTTCCGCTACTGGCGGAAGGTCGTCACGGCCGTCCAGGGCATCGTCCTCACCGTTGCCGCAGCCGGCGTCACGAACCCGAGCATCACCTACGCTGCCTTGGTCGTCGCGCTCGCGCTGCTCACCGAGTCCTTCGGCCGGGACGTGCTGTGGTCGTGGCGTTGTCGGTCAAGCGTGTCGTCCCGGTCTTCCGGCGCGACCGGCGGTGTCCGCCTCCGGGTGCCATGAGGCAGGACGATCGCCACGCCTTCGACGAGGCGCTGGGGTACGCGCGCCGCGCGGCGTACGCGGTAGGCGAGTACGTCGGGCAGGAGAGCTTCATGCAGGCACGCGAGATCCGCTCGCTGGCCGTGCAGGCCGGCGTCGGGCCCGGAACGTCGGTGCTGGACCTCTGCTGCGGGGTGGCCGGTCCCGGCCGGTTCATCACGGCCGAGCTGGGCTGCAGCTACCTGGGCGTCGACTCGAGTGCCAGCGCGGTCGGGCTGGCGCGCCGACGCGCCGGTGACCTGCCGTGCCGCTTCGAGGTCGGGGAGGTGCCGCCGGTCCCGGACGGCCCGTTCGACGTCGTGCTCCTGCTGGAGACGCTGCTGGCCTTCGCCGACAAGGAGAGCCTGCTGCGCGGGATAGCGTCGGCGCTGCGCCCGGGCGGGCGGTTCGGCTTCACCGTGGAGGAGGGCCGGCCGCTGACGCCGGCCGAGCAGGCGGCCATGCCGGATGCCGACACGGTGTGGCTCGTCCCGCTGCCTGAGCTGCTCCGCTGCCTGCAGCGGGCGGGACTGCAGGTGCAGTGGACGGCGGAGTGCAGCGTCTCCCACCTGGCGACGGTGGACGCGCTCACCGAGGCGTTCCTCGCAGACCGGTCGGCGATCGGCAGACGGGTCGGTGAGCGTGCGGTCGACGAGTTGCTCACGGCCCACCGGCTCTGGAGCGACTGGCTGGGCAGCGGGCGGGTGCGCAAGTTCGCGATCGTCGCCGGGAAGCGGGCGCCGACGAGCCCGAATGCTGAACGTCGGGACGGCAGCGCACGTTCCTCCAGGTGATGCCTTGACGCACTCCTCGCGGCAGGCGACCCACGATCGGAGAGACTCATGAGAATGCGGTTGCTGGCAGCGGCAGCGGTGCTGGTCTCGGCGGCGGTGCACCTCGACCTGTGGTTCGAGGGGTACCGGGAGGTCGACGTCATCGGACCGGCGTTCTTGCTCCACGCGGTCTGGGCTGCTGCCGCATCCGAGGTGGTCGCGGCCGGGTCGGGCGCCCTGCTCCTGCTCCGGGGCAACCCGCTGGCTTCAGGTCACCAGCCGAAGCACCACGCGGCCGTCCGCCGTCCGCACCTCCATTGACGCCAGCTCCTCGGGGCTCGCCGCCGTGGCGGCGGTGACCTCTATCGGCCGGCCATCGACCGACCGCCAGCTGCCGACCCGCTCCGCGCGGCCGTCGCGAGTCCGCACGAACAGCATGTAGTCGACCTCGGGCGGCAGCTCGTACTCCACCCACGCCGGGTCGTAGGTGCAGGTGAGCCTCAGCCGAGTGCCCCACATGACCTGTTCCAGGCTGACCGTGGCCCGCACCGGCACCTTCCCGACCGGTTGCATCGCCCGTGCGACCGCTTCAGAGCGTGCGGGGTCGGAAGGTGCCGGGGCGGTGGGGGTGGAGCTCGCGCCAGGGACGGTCGTCGCCACCGTATCGTCGCCGCCGTCGCCAAGGACCTCCGACGCCGCCACCGCTGCGACGAGCGCGACCGCGACGGCCGCAAACCCGGCCACCGCGACGGTACGGCGACGCCGCGCGCGCCGTACCCCACGGGACAGGGCCGGCAGCAGCGTATCCGGCACCGGCTCCTCGACCGCCGGCTCCTCCACGAGGCTCGCGTCTCCCCGACCGAGAAGGCCGGGGAGGCCAGCCAGCTCGCCGACCGCTCGCCTGCAGCGCGTACACCGGGGCAGGTGCCGCTCGAACTCCCGCCGCTCGGCAGGGGACAGGGCGCCGAGCACGTAGGCGCCGTCGTCGTGCGCGAACCGACAGCTCATGCCCCCACCCCCAGCTCCTCCAGCGCGAGCTTCAACGCGCGCAGCGCGTAGTGGGTGCGGGACTTGACCGTCCCCTCCGGCACCCCCAGCCGGGTGGCTGCCTCCGCCACCGATCGCCCACGGTAGTAGCACTCCAGCAGCACGGCGCGGTGCTCCGGCGAGAGCTGGCACAGCGCCTCGGCCACGACCCAGGACAGCAGCAGCTGGTCGGTCTCGTCGCCGGTCCCGTCGTCGGGGACGTCGGCGACGGGGGTCTCGCTGTCGGTGCGCGGGCTGCGCCACTGGTCGATCACGATGTTGCGGGCGACGGTGAACAGCCACGCGCGCACTGCGGGCGGCGGGCTCTCGAGTATGGTGCGCTGCCGCCAGGCACGCAGCAGCGTCTCCTGGACCACGTCCTCGGCCCGAGCGGAGTCGTCGGGGACGAGCCGGCGGCAGAAGCGCCACAGCGCGGCCGCGTGCTCGTCGTGGAGGTGCTGCATCAGCGTGACGTCGGGATCAGGCATGCCACCTCCTCACCCGTGGAACGTACGGAGGGCGGCAGGGGTTCATCGCTCACTCGCCGGCTGTGTCCCAGTGTGGCCGCTGGAGCTGTATGCCGCCACGAACCGGTCGCGGAAGGCGTCCATCCGCCAGACCGGGGCGTCCGGGCGCGGGCGCAGGCCTGCGTCCCAGCCCCAGTCGGCGGTCCGGTCGAGGACGGCGGGGTCCCGCGCGACGAGGGCGATCGGCACGTCGTGGCCGGCGTCCGCGCCGGACACGATGGTCGCGGGCTGGTGGTCCCCGACCAGGACCAGGACCAGGTCGTCGTCGCCGTACGTCGTCACGAACCTCACCAGCGCGCGCAGTGTGTACTCGATGGAGTGTCCGTAGGCGGCCTTGACGCGTGTCGGTGAGGGCCAGATGTCGGCTTCCGAGGGCAGCTGCTCGGGCATGCCGTCGAAGACGGAGCCGTCGCCGACGGCCGCTTGGTCGATCAGCCGTGGGGTCCTGGACCAGGGTGCGTGGCTGGTGATCAGGTCGATCTCAGCCATCACCGGTGGGCGGGGGGCGGGCGCGAGCTCGAGGCGGTGGAACGCGTCGAGGGTGTACTGGTCGGGCATCGTGGGGTAGCCGAACCGCGGGCCCTCGTAGCCGAGGTTGCGGGAGTCGTAGAGCTGGTCGAAGCCGTAGAACTCTCCTTGCGGCCAGTCCCGGTTGTTGGCCGGGACGGAGGCCACCGTGCGCCATCCCGCACGCTCGAACAGGCTGCTCAGCGTCAGCCGGGAACTCGTGACCAGCACGTCGTACCGCTGCTGGCTGTCGATCCACAGGCCCGACTGGAGCGTCGCGTGGGCGAGCCAGCTGATCGCCCCGAAGGTGGGTGAGGTCAGGAACGCGCTGCGGCTGGCGAAGCCCGCCTCCCGCAGCCGCGCGGTGCCGGCGTCGAGCACCGCATTGACGCCCGGCGAGAAGGACGAGCCCTCGACGGCCACCCGGCCGTAGCTCTCGACGAAGACGAGCAGGACGTCCTTGCCGCGGAGCCCGGTCAGCAGCTGGTCCGTCCCCACGTCGCGGAGCGGGTCCGTCTGCGCGGCCCGGCGGAACTCGCGGTGGTCGCGCAGCTCGCCGGGGATCCGGCTGACGTGGCCGTAGACGTAGCCGGCGGTGTCGTGCGACGCGATCGGCCCGGCCTCACCCTGCACGTGTAGCACGGCGAGGACCAGCCAGAGCCCCGCCAGCGTGGCGACCGTCCGCTCGGCCGGTCGCCGGTGCAGCGAGGCGACCCGCGTGAGGCGCAGCACTGACAGCGGGACGAGGACGAGCAGGGCGACGAGGACGAGTGCGGCACCGACGAGCAGCAGCGTGCCCCGCCCCTCGCCGACCGAGTCCCGTGCCGTCTCGACGAGGGAGCCCGCGTAGCGCCAGTCGATCAGCACGTCGAAGGGTCGGTTGAGTGCCTCCCGGAAACCCAGGTCGAGGACCTTGAAGACGGCGCTCAGGGCCAGGACGACACCGGCAGCGAGGGCCAGGCCGGTCCGGACCCCGCGAAACCGCCCGGGCAGAGCCAGTACGACGGCCAGGTAGACGATCGCCTCGAGGGGCAGCCGCACGAACGCTCGGAGGTCGAGCTGCTCCAAGCGCTCGGGGAGGGTTAGGGCGCCGAGCACCAGCAGTGCCGCCAGTCCGGTCACCAGCACGGCGAGACACCGCGCGGCGACGGCACGCCGTCCCGGCACGGGACGGCGTTGAACCGGGCGCACGGTTGCTCCGTTCACAAGGACCAGGAGGCAGGTACACGTGAACGAACGAGAACCTCGGGGCTCCGGTTCACCCCGACCCGACGAGGTGGCGACGCCGGAGCGCCACGCGCTGGCGTTCTGGCTGCGTGAGCCGGGCGCGGGCGAGATCCGGCCCGTGCGGCTCCCCCCGCCTGGTCCCGGCGAGGTGCTCGTCCGCACGGTGCGGTCCGCGATCAGCCGGGGCACCGAGTCTCTGGTCTTCACCGGGCGGGTGCCGGACAGCCAGCGGGAGGCGATGCGGGCGCCCTTCCAGGAGGGTGACTTCCCCGGCCCGGTGAAGTACGGCTACCTGAACGTGGGCGTCGTGGACGCCGGTCCTCCGAGCCTGGTGGGGCGCACCGTCTTCTGCCTGCACCCGCACCAGACGGCGTACGTCGTGCCCGCGGCCGCGGTCACTGTGGTGCCGCCGGAGGTGCCGGCGGCCCGAGCGGTTCTCACCGGCCTGGTGGAGACGGCCGTCAACGCCCTGTGGGACGCCGGACCGCTCCTCGGCGACCGGGTGGCAGTCGTCGGAGCCGGCACCCTGGGCTGCTGCGTGGCCCGGTTACTCGTCCGCATCCCGGGGGTCACGGTGACCCTGGTCGACATCGACGCCTCGCGGGCCGGCGTCGCGGCCGCGCTCGGCGTCGACTTCACCCCGCCCGACCAGGCGCCCGGTGGCCTGGACCTGGTGCTCCACGCGAGCGCCACCTCGGCGGGGCTGCAGCGGTCGCTGGAGCTGCTGGCGCCGGAGGGCACGGTCATCGAGCTGAGTTGGTACGGCGCCGACACGACGACGCTCTCCCTCGGCGGCGCCTTCCACTCGGGCCGGCTGTCCGTCCGAGCCAGCCAGGTCGGCGCGGTGGCGGCGTCCCGGCAAGGCCGGCGCACGACCACGGATCGGATCCGGCTGGCCCTCGAGCTCCTCCGCGACCCCTGCTTCGACGCGCTCCTCACCGGCGAGTCACCCTTCGTCGAGCTCCCCGCGGTGCTGCCCCGGCTGGTCAGCGGCGACCTGCCGGCCCTGTGCCACACGGTGACCTACGACGGGATCGGTGACCGGATCGACGACGCCGTGGAGGTTCCGTGTTCAGCGTGACCGTCCGCGACCACATGCTGGTGGCGCACAGCCTGCGCGGGGACGTCTTCGGGCCGGCCCAGGCACTGCACGGGGCGACGTACGTCGTCGACGCGACGTTTCGGGGTGACTCCCTGGACGAGGACGGGATCCTCGTCGACATCGCCCGCGCCACCGACGAGCTGCGCGCCGTGATGGCCGCGCTGAGCCATCGCAACCTCGACGACCTGCCCGAGCTCGCGGGCCGGAACACCACCACCGAGGTGCTCGCGCAACACGTCGCCGACCGGCTCGCGGAGCGGGTCCAGGCCGGTGCACTCGGGCCGACCAGGTGCGTGACGGGCATCGCCGCCACCCTGCACGAGTCCCACGTCGCCCGGGCGAGCTACGAGAGGGACCTGTGAACGGGGTGCGCACGGTCCGCGTGGTGGTCCCGGCAGGGATCGACGATCCACTGCGGCCCAGCGGCGGCAACACCTACGACCGTCGCCTCTCCGAGGGTCTGGTGACCGGTGGCTGGTCGGTGAAGACCCGGGAGGTGACGGGCGACTGGCCGTGGGCCGACGCGGCGTCGCGCGCGGGCCTGGCGGGCGCGCTGGCCGCCACCCCCGACGGCTCGGTGGTGGTTGTCGACGGCCTGGTCGCCTCGGCCTGTCCCGAGGTGCTGGTGCCCGCCAGCCGAAACCGGCGGACGGTGGTCCTCGTGCACCTGCCGGTGGGTGTCCACGGCGACCGAGGCGACCGCGTGCGTGAGGCGGCGGTGCTCCGGGCGGTCGCTGCGGTGGTGACCACGAGCGACTGGACGCGTCGGTGGCTGCTCCGCGCGTACGGGCTGGACCCGGTGCGGGTCGACGTGGCCCGCCCAGGCGTGGACCCCGCAGCGCCGGTCGCCGGCAGCCCCGACGGAGGCAACCTGCTCTGCGTGGCGGCGGTAACCCCCGGCAAGGGCCACGACGCGCTCGTGGCCGCCCTGGCGCGGGTCGCCGACCGCCCGTGGCGCTGCCTGTGCGTCGGGCCGCTCACCCGGTCACCAGAGTTCGTCTCCACGCTGCGGTGGCAGATCAGCGGGGCCGGGCTCGCCGCGAGGATCGTGCTCGCCGGACCGCGCACCGGGCGCGAGCTCGAGGCGGCGTACGCCGCGGCCGACGCCCTAGTGCTCGCCAGCCGGGCCGAGACCTACGGCATGGTCGTCACCGAGGCGCTGGCCCGCGGGCTGCCCGTGCTCGCGTGGGACGTGGGCGGGGTGTCCGAGGCGCTCGGCGTCTGCCCGGACGGCAGCCGTCCCGGTGTGCTGGTACCGGCCGCTGACGTCTCCGCGTTCGGCGAAGCGCTGGGTTGCTGGCTGGGCGACGCCGCCCTGCGCCGCCGGCTACGCGTCGCGGCCGCGCGACGTCGTACCAGGCTGACCGGCTGGGCGGAGACGGCGGCCCGGGTGTCCGGCGTGCTGGAGCGGGTGGCGGCATGAGGCGGCTTCGGTGGCGCTGGTTGTCCTGGCTCGTCGGCGTGGTGGTCCTCGGGCTGGTGCTGTGGTGGACCGGCAGTGACCCGTTCGTGGCTGGCTTGCGGTCGCTCGACGCGCCGGTATTGGCGGTCGGTGCGGCCCTCGCCGTGCCGACCACCGTGGCCTGTGCGTGGCGGTGGCGGCTGGTCGCGCAGGGCCTCGGTGTCGGTCTCGACCTGGGGGCCGCGGTGGCGTCCTGCTACCGCGCACAGTTCCTCAACACGGTCCTGCCGGGCGGGCTCCTGGGCGACGTGCACCGGGGGGTGTGTCACGGCCGGACCGCCGGTGACACCGGCCGCGGACTGCGCGCCGTCGGGTGCGAGCGGACCGCGGGCCAGGTCGTACAGGCGGTGATCGCGGTCGGCGTCCTGGTACTCCTGCCGTCGCCGGTGCGGTCGTCGGTGCTCGGCGCCCTGGCCGCCGGTGCCGTGGCGGCGGGGATCGTGGTGATGCTGCTGGGCCTGCGGGGCTTCCCGGCCCCGGCCGCCCGCGTGGGCCGGGTGCTGCGAGCGCTCCGCAAGGACCTGCGGCAAGGACTCCTGGCGCGAGCGACCTGGCCGGGGATCGTGATCGCCTCGACGGTCGCGGTGGCCGGCCACCTCGCCACGTACGTCGTCGCGGCCCGCGCGGCCGGGGTCACGGCCTCCACCGCGACGC
>JALYMZ010000176.1 GCA_030773435.1 Actinomycetota bacterium
CCCGAGCCGGTCGACGGCGACGACGAGCCGACCGTGGTTTTCGACCTCGCCCAGCCGTCCCGGATCGCCGTCGCCGTCGAGACCGCCGACGGTGGCACGCTGTGGGACCCGGTGCCGGTGACGCTGCCGACGTACGTCTCCAAGCCGCGCGCGCCGCGCACGATCCGCACCATCGACCTCGGCCAGCCGGTCGTCGCACGCACCGACCGGACGGCGCGGGCCGCGGACGCACCGGCCCCCGCCACCCCGGACCTGGCCGAGCCGCGGGAGGCGGTCAACGGCTGACCGGGTGCTACAGTTCACCCCGCCGATGGGGTCACTCCCGCCGCTGGGGCTGTGGCGCAGCTGGTAGCGCACCTCGTTCGCAACGAGGGGGTCAGGGGTTCGAGTCCCCTCAGCTCCACCACCCACCGAGTCTGGCCCGGCGCCACCACTGTGCGGTCCGACTGTCCTTGCCGCGCGACACGCCGACGGCGGTCAGTCACGGATGTCCTGAAGGAACCACTCGGTGGGGATCTCGGTGCCCACCGATGACTCACGGACGGCCTGCAACGTGCGTCCGGCCACCGCCGCGAACTGCAACCCCTGTGTCCCGGTCGTCACGAAGAGCGTCACCTGGTCCCTCGTAGTACGGCCAGCCGCCCTGCCGCGGCGAACGTCGAGCATCGAGGGGTAGGTCCCGGTTTCCCTGGCGGAGCCGGCCGGGATGCGGGTCCGCTCGTCGGGCTGGCCGCTGACGTAGGCGGCGATGCCGCCCGCCTTCCACTCCATGCCCGGCACCGGTGTCCCCCGCAGCACCTCGAGCAGCTCGGCGCCGATCCCCGCTGCCGCGCCCACCCGCAGGTGCTGCAGATACCCGTCCTGGATCAACGCCAGCGGAGCGCCGTCCTCGGTCGCATAGAGCAGGATCATCCCGCTGTACAGCCCTGGTCGTACGCACCACTTCTCCTGGGTACGCCCCTGCGGCCAGGAGGCGACGTCTGACTTGATGCGTACGGCTACCACGCCGTAGGAGCGGCAGGTGCCCGCATCGAGCCCCACTGGTGGTAGTCGTCGCTTCGGCCGGTCGGCGCGTAGAGGTCAATGCGAGGGATGTAGGCCGCATCCCCGCGTTCGAGATCGTCGTAGCCGACGCGCAGCGCCTCCAAGGCGGTAGGCATGTCGAGTACCGCCATGACGTCGGCATTGTTCAGGAACAGCACGTCGGCCTCTCAGTCGCGGATGTCCTGCAGGAGCCACTCCGTCGGCAGCATGCGGCCCGTCCTGCCGACAGCGCAAGCTCGTAGACGAGCCCGGCCACGGCGTGGAACTGGGCTCCCTGGACGTTGCCCCGCTCCGAGAACGTCACATCGGTGTCTTCGCGCCGGACGACCTCGCGCCCGGCCAGCACATCCGAGAGCGAGACGACCCGGGGCTTCCCCGACCGGTTCGGAGGCCTGGGAGGTTCGCGTCCGTGGGTGTGCCGCGCCCACACCGGGTCGTCCTGGCACGCGACGTAGGCGACGTACTCGTCGCGCGTAGCCCACTGCGGGTTGGTGAGCGGGGCAGGCGCATCGCCGAGCCGCAACCAGGAGTCGATGCGGCGCAGCGCCTCACCATCCGGTCTACCGCCGATGGCCGTGAGATGCGTCCCCGGCTCCAGATGCGCTCCCCGCAGCACCTCACCGGCTGCGTCGGTGCAGGCCGACACGACGTCGGCTCCCCGGTAGACGTGCTCCGGCTCGTCGACCGGGACCACCTCGATGCCGTAGCGCTCGGCGACCTCAGCGGCGTAGCGCTCACGGTGCGCGCGGGTAGGGCTAAAGACCTGGACGCGCTGAATGCCGCGCACGACGCGGAACGCCTCGAGGTGGCTGTGCGCCATCCCGCCGGACCCGAGCATTCCGAGCACGGCAGCGTCACCGCGGGCTCCGTGGCGCACACCGATCGCCGAATCGGCACCGACCCGAGCGTGCTGGAGGACACCGTCATTGAGCAGGGCCAGCGGCTCACCGGTGCGGGCCGACAGCAGCAGGACGAGGCCACAGTAGGTGCCAGGCGTGCCGCAGTACTTCTCCTGGGTACGCGTCCCCGCGTACTCGACCTCGCGCAGCACGTCAGACTTCATCCGGATCGCGAAGTATCCCGTCCGGGCCGAGCCGCCCTCCATCGTGCCCCACTGATAGACGGTGTCTGGGTCGCCCGTGGGGAACCGCAGGTCGATCCGCGGCCGGCACACCGCCTGGTCTCGGGCCAGGTCCAGGTACGCCTCCTCCAGTACCCGGACGACGTCCTCGACCTGCAGCAACGACGCGACGTCGGCGTTGTTGAGCAACAGCACCGGACACCTCTCCTGACGACGACGAGCGGCATTGTCTCTAGGAGTCACGGTTCGAGTCGACTCCGCGGGGTCACCCTGCCGGGCATGGGCGCAACGGTTCCAGATCGGCCGTCGTACGCATGTGCGCCTCGGGAACGGGAATGATCGCGGTCATCCGAGCAATCGGAGGCGATGGCGGCATGGACGGATCCGTGCTCCTGTCGGTGGGTGCGCACGGCGTGCACCGAGCGGAGCTGCGGCTGGACACCTGCGACGGCGAGGAGGCCCCACGCCGGGCGCGCGGCTTCGTCGCGTTGCGGTGCCGGTCGTGGGGTCTGGACGAGGAGAGCGTCGACGCCGTCGTGCTGCTGACCAGCGAGCTGGTGACCAACGCGGCGCGGCACGCCCCGCCGCCGCTGGAGCTCACCCTGGCCGGCGACGACTCGGGCGTGCGGGTCAGCGTCGACGACTCCGACCCGGCGCTGCCGCAGCCGCAGCGCCCCGACCTGGAGCGGGACGGCGGCCGCGGTCTCTGGCTCGTCGAGTTGCTGGCGACCGCCTGGGGCTACCACCGCACCGACGCGGGAAAGCAGATCTGGTTCGTCCGCAAGGGTGCGCCGGTGCGGTTGCCACCGCAGGTTGAGCGGGTGGTGGCGTCCTCCACGTAGAACGATTCATGATGAGAATCGTTCGTCGGCGTACCATGTCTGTATGAGGGTCGACCCGCCTGCGGCCACGGTGGGTGAGTTGCTGTCGAGGCTCGGTGCGGAGTCCGCCGCGTCCTTCAGCCGCCGGGTGTCGGCCCTCGGCTTGTCGCCGGCGCAGGTCGCGGTGCTGCGCGCGGTGGCCGAGAAGCCGGGGGGCTCGCAGCAGGCTCTTGCCGCCCATCTGGGTGCCGTGCCGAGCCGGATCGTCGCCCTGCTCGACGACCTCACTGAGGCCCGGCTCGTCGAGCGGCGGCGCAGCCCTGCGGATCGGCGGCTCAACGAGCTGCATCTCACCGCCAGCGGGCGGCGGCGGCTGCGCGACCTCGACCGCGTGACCGTCGAGCACGACGAAGCGCTGTGCGACGGCCTGGACGCGGCCGAGCGGGCACACCTGCAGCGGCTGCTGAGCCGGCTGGTGGAGCTGCGCGCCGGGCAGCGGCGCTGAGACCGGTCGCCCGCCCGACCGTCCGGGGCGAGGGGCGGAGATCAGATCCAGCGGGTGAACCAGATGCGCTCCAGCCAGTCCTCGTTGGTGAGCAGGCCGTCGGTCAGCACCGGGTGCAGGAATGCGAAGTTCGCCACGACGAGGGCGACGAACGCACCGGCCGCGACCGCTCTCGAGCGGCGTCGCCGCGGCGGCGCGTCCACCGGACCCAGGACCCTGCCGAGCACCAGCGTCACCGCGAGCACGGTGAACGGCACGAACGTGACGGCGTAGAAGAAGAAGATGGGCCGGTCGGAGAAGAGCAGCCACGGCAGCCAGCCGGCCAGCACGCCGACGAGAGCCAGGCCGAACCGCCAGTCCCGAGCACCGACCCACAGTCCCGCGGCCACCACCAGCGCCACGACCCCGGCCCACCACAGCAGCGGGGTTCCGATCGCCAGGATCTGCTCGATGCAGTCGTCGCCGCTGGGCGGCCCTGGACAGCCGTGCCGTCCGGCCGGGATGTCGACGTTGGCGTCGACCCCGACCGGGCGGTTGATGACCAGCCACCCCGCTGCGTCGGACTGGTAGGGGTGCGTCTCGTCGCGCAGCCCCTCGCCGGTGTGGAACCCCCAGACCTCGCCGTGGAAGTGCCACAGCGACCGCAGCGACTGCGCCACCTCGGCGCCACCGCGCGCGTCGGTCTCGAGGTAGGCGCCCCAGTCTGAGCCAAGAGCCTCCTCGAACCGCTCGGCGTGGGCCAGCCACGGCAGCCAGGTCAGCAGGTAGACGGCGGCGGCGACGACCACGAGCGAGATGAATGCGGGTACGGCGTCCACCACGGCCGAGGTGAGGACCGGGCGGCGCACCCCGATGGCGTGACGTGCCGAGGAGTCCCACGCCCAGGTCAGCAGGCCGAACGCGGCGAGGAAGAACACCGCACTCCACTTCGTTCCGCAGGCGAGCCCGAAGCAGACCCCGGCCGCCAGCCGCCATGGCCGCACGAGGAGTCCGCGGACCGGGCCGATGCGTTCGGCGCCGGATCGGCCGCCGGGTCCGCGTGCGGCGAGACGGACCCGACCCCAGTCCCGGTCGGCGACGAGGCACGCCACCGCGCACAGCACGAACAGCGCCAGGAAGATGTCGAGCAGCGCCAGCCGCGACATCACGAAGTGCAGGCCGTCGACCGCCAGCAACAGCCCGGCCACACATCCCAGCAGGGTCGAGCCGGTCACTCGGCGTACGAGTCGGGCCAGGACGAGCACCATGAGCGTGCCTGCGGCGGCAGCCGCCGCCCGCCACCCGAACGAGTCCATCCCGAACAGCCACTCACCGGCCGCGATCAGCCACTTGCCGACATCGGGATGCACGTAGAAGTCGGCGGAGTCGGTGAAGAGCCGGTCGACGTCGCCGCGGGCGATGCGGGCGTCCGCCCGGTCGACGCTCTCGCGGACGTATCCGTGCAGCAGCAGGGAGTAGGCGTCCTTGGCGTAGTAGGTCTCGTCGAACAGCACGTTGTCGGGGCGTCCGAGGTTCCAGAACCGCAGGACGCCGGCCACCGCGGTGACCGCGAGCGGCCCCCACCAGGCCCACCGGCCGTCGCTACCCGTGACCAGCGGCTGCAGCCGGCGCCGCGCGTCGGGCAGCGGGGTCCCGTCGACGTCGTGACCCAGGCCCGCCAGCCGGGATGGGGCCGGCGTGCGCGACCGGCTGGCGGCGGTCGCCGGGCTGGTCACGCGGTCATGCTAGGTCTCCGGCCGGCAGCCCGGTCCCGCCATGCGTCCGAGCCGTCGAGTTGTCAGCGAAGTGTCGACCTGTCATGGCGGCCGGCGACCTGACAGCCTGGGCGACTGCGATGCTGACCGCATGACGATGCGGGGCACGCTGGTGCTCGCCGCCACCCCCATCGGCTGCGTCGACGACGCGTCGCCGCGCCTCGCCGCCGAGCTCGCGGGCGCAGACGTGGTCGCGGCCGAGGACACCCGCCGGCTGCGGCGGCTCTGCGCCGACCTCGGCGTGGACCCGACCGGCCAGCTGATGTCGTACTTCGAGGGCAACGAGGCCGCCCGCACCGACGAGCTCCTCGAGTCGCTGCGCGCCGGCAGCCGGGTCGTGCTCGTCACCGACGCCGGTATGCCCACGGTGTCCGACCCCGGCTACCGCCTGGTCGCCGCGGCCGTCGCCGCCGGCATACCGGTCACCGTGGTCCCCGGCCCGTCGGCGGTGCTCGCCGCGCTGGCGGTCTCCGGGCTACCCGTCGACCGGTTCTGCTTCGAGGGCTTCCTGCCACGCAAGGGCGCCGAGCGGGCGCGCCGCCTCGCCGGCCTCGTCGCCGAGGAGCGCACGATGGTGTTCTTCGAAGCGCCGCACCGTCTCACCGCCACGCTGACTGCCCTGGCCGAGGCGTTCGGGTCCGCGCGACCCGCCGCCTGCTGCCGTGAGCTGACCAAGACCTACGAGGAGGTACGGCGGGGCGAGCTCGGCGAGCTGGTCGGCTGGGCCGCGGCCGGCGTACGGGGTGAGGTGACGGTCGTCGTCGCCGGAGCAGCGGCGGCGCCGGTCGCCGTACCGGACGAGGACGACCTGGCCGCCCGGGTGGCGCAGGCCCAGGCCGCCGGCCTGAGCCGCAAGGACGCCGTCACCGAGGTTGCGCGGATGACCGGCGTGTCCCGCCGGGTGGTGTACGACGTCGCCCACCGCCGCTGACCCGGAGGACCGCATGACGGCGGCCCCTTAGGATCGAGCCCATGTCTCGCCATGTCCTGACCGCGGTGGCATGGCCGTACGCCAACGGCCCTCGCCACGTCGGCCATGTGTCCGGATTCGGCGTCCCGTCGGATGTCTTCAGCCGGTACATGCGCATGGCCGGGCACCAGGTCCTGATGGTCAGCGGCACCGACGAGCACGGCACTCCGATCCTCGTGCAGTCGGAGCAGGAGGGGGTCCCCCCGCGGAAGCTGGCCGACCGCTACAACCGGATGATCGTCGAGGACCTGCGCGGCCTCGGCCTGTCCTACGACCTGTTCACCCGCACCACCACCCGCAACCACTACGCCGTCGCCCAGGAGATGTTCACCACCCTGCACGACAACGGCTACATGGTGGCCCGGACCACGATGGGCGCGGTGTCGCCGTCCACCGGCCGCACGCTGCCCGACCGCTACATCGAGGGCACCTGTCCGATCTGTGGGTACGACGGTGCCCGCGGCGACCAGTGCGACAACTGCGGCAACCAGCTCGACCCCACGGACCTGAAGAACCCGGTGAGCCGGGTCAACGGCGAGGTGCCGCGGTTCGTCGAGACCGAGCACTTCTTCCTCGACCTGCCCGCGCTGGCCGACGCCCTCGGGTCGTGGCTGCACACCCGGACCGACTGGCGGCCCAACGTGCTCCGGTTCAGCTTGAACCTGCTTGACGACCTGCGGCCGCGGGCGATGACCCGTGACATCGACTGGGGCATCCCGGTGCCGCTCGACGGCTGGCGCGAGAACCCGAACAAGCGGCTCTACGTGTGGTTCGACGCCGTCATCGGCTACCTGTCGGCGTCGATCGAGTGGGCCCGCCGGAGCGGCGACCCCGAGGCGTGGCGGGCGTGGTGGTGCGACCCGCAGGCAGCCTCGTACTACTTCATGGGCAAGGACAACATCACCTTCCATTCCCAGATCTGGCCGGCCGAGCTGCTCGGGTACGACGGTCTCGGCGCGCGCGGCGGGCGCCCGGGCCGGTACGGCGTCCTGGAGCTGCCGACCGAGGTCGTGTCCAGCGAGTTCCTCACCATGGAGGGCAAGAAGTTCTCCTCCAGCCGCCGGGTCGGGATCTACGTCCGCGACGTGCTGGACCGCTACAGCGCCGACGCGCTGCGCTACTTCATCTCCATCGCCGGACCCGAGACGCAGGACACCGACTTCACCTGGGCGGAGTTCGTCCGCCGCAACAACGACGAGCTCGTCGCCGGGTGGGGAAACCTCGTCAACCGCACCGTGAGCCTGCTGGCCCGCAACGTCGGCGAGATCCCCGGCACCGAGGCGGCCACGGACGCCGACCGAGCGCTGCTCGCCACCAGCTCCGCGGCGTTCCAGACCGTCGGGTCGCTGATCGAGCGGCACCGGCAGAAGGCCGCCCTGCAGGAGGCCATGCGCACGGTCGCCGAGGCCAACGGCTACCTGTCCCAGCAGCAGCCGTGGAAGCTCAAGGACGCCGACCCCGACCGCATGCGCACGGTGCTCGGCGTCGCCGTCCAGGCCGTCCATGACTGCAACACGCTGCTGACGCCGTTCCTGCCGCACGCGGCGCAGGCCGTGCATGAGCTGCTCGGCGGCACCGGTGTGTGGTCGCCGCAGCCGCAGATCCGGGAGGTGGAGGACCTCGACGGCGGTCCGGGCTACCCGGTGCTGATGGGGGACTACGGCGGCGCCGCGACGTGGGGGCCGGCGCCGTTGCACGCCGGGACGCCGGTCGCGGCACCGACCCCGCTGTTCCGCAAGCTCGACGATGCGGTCGTCGACGCGGAGCTGGCCCGGATGGAGGCGGAGGCCGGTCCGCAGGCCCGGACGGCCCGGGCCTGAGCGGTGGCCCCGCCGATCACCCAGCGGCCCGAGCTTCCGCAGCCGCTGCCCCATCCGGTCGTGGACAGCCACTGCCACCTCGACCTGTCCCGAGACGGTGGAGAGCCCGGTCTCGGAGTGGCCGAGGCGGTGCGGCTCGCAGCCGCCGTCGGCGTACCACGGATCGTGCACATCGGCTGCGACCTGCCGGCGGCGCGGTGGGCGGTCGAGGTCGCGCGCGAGCACGCCGGGATCGTGGCCGGCGTCGCCGTACACCCCAACGAGGCGCCGCGCCTGGCGGCTGCGGGGCAGCTCGACGCCGCCCTCACGGAGATCGACCGGCTGGCCAGTGCCGGGCCGCACGTCCGTGCGGTCGGGGAGACCGGGCTCGACTACTTCCGCACCGGGCCGGACGGCGTCGCGGCACAGCGGGAGTCGTTCCGCGGGCACGTGGCACTGGCCAAGCGTCACGACAAGACCCTGGTGATCCACGACCGCGACGCGCACGACGACGTGCTGGCCCTGCTCGACGCCGAGGGTGCGCCGCCGCGGGTGGTGATGCACTGCTTTTCCGGTGACGCGGCGTTCGCGGGCGAATGCGTGCAGCGCGGCTTCTGGCTGTCGTTCGCCGGTACGGTCACGTTCGGCAACGCCGAGCCGCTGCGGCAGGCGTTGCGGGTGACCCCGCTGGACCGGCTGTTGGTGGAGACCGACGCGCCGTACCTCACCCCGGTCCCGCACCGCGGCCGGCCCAACGCGTCGTACCTGGTGCCGCTGACCGTACGAGCCATGGCCCGGACCCTCGACGTGGACCTCACCGCGCTGTGCGCTGCGCTCGACGCCAACACCGAAGCGGCCTTCGGCGGCTCGTGGGCGGCTGGGGCCGGCTGACGGCCCCCACTTCGGTGTGACCGGTGACCCCAATTCGCCTCCAGGAGTTGGCGTGCGGCGGCACAGCCGTTATCGTCCCGTGACTGTTGGCCCGGCGGGGGTCCGTCGCGGCCGCGTGTCGCCCGGACCGTCAAACCCCTCCTGGAGGATCGTGCGGAAGCGAGTCGCACTCATCGCCCTGGCCGCGGTCACCGCCCTCGCCGGCGTCGGCGGCAGCGTCGCCTACGCCGGGCTGCACAAGACCGTCACCGTGTCCGTAGACGGCAAGGTCTGGCACGTCTCCACGTTCCACCGGACCGTCGGCGACGTGTTGACGAGCCAGGGCATCACGCTCGATCGGCACGACGCCGTCGCGCCCTCGCTGACCACTGCGGTCAACAAGGGCACCCGGATCGCGGTGCGCTACGGCCGTGAGCTGACGCTGACCGTCGACGGGACCCCGCAGACCTACTGGGTGGCCGCGACGAGTGTCGAGGCGGCACTGGAGCAGATCGGGCGGCGGTTCCTCGCCGCCGACCTGTCGGTCAGCCGCAGCGCTCCCATCGGGCGGACCGGCCTCGACGTCGACGTCGCCACCGAGAAGAACGTCGTGGTGGTGGCCGGCGC
>JALYMZ010000177.1 GCA_030773435.1 Actinomycetota bacterium
GAGCAGGGCCGCCATCCGCTCCGCCTCCGCCGCCGACACCGGTTCGCGCTCGGCGGCGGCGACCTGGCCCGGCGCGCCGAAGTCTGTGGTCGCCGTACCGGGTAGCCGCTCCTCCACGTCCACGTCCACGTCCGCGGCGACGGCGAACTCGACACCGGCGGCGCGGGCCACCGCGGCGTACCGGAGCACGTAGGACAGCAGCGCCTCGACCGCCTGCTCCTCCGTCTTTCCGGCGCGCGCCCACCCCGGCCAGTCCAGTGCGCTGGCGAATACCTTGCGCCGGCCAACCTCCAGGCAGACCCGCAGCATCGAGCCTCCTTCGTCTGGTGACGCTGGACCGTTCCTAGACTTCCAGACGAGCCGGGCTCGGCGCAGGCCCGGCTGTCTGATGCCCACGCCACTCGCCGAGGAGAGCCGATGACGAGCCCGGCCACGACGGCGACCGACCCGCGACCGGCAGCCCGCACGGTGGGCCTGACCAAGGTGTACGGCGAGGGGCAGGCCCGCGTCCTCGCGCTGGACGGCGTCAGCCTGGAGTTCGCCCGCGCGCAGTTCACCGCGGTCATGGGACCCTCCGGGTCCGGTAAGTCGACGCTGCTGCACTGCGCCGCCGGACTGGACGATGCGACGTCGGGCCAGGTCTTCCTCGGCGACACCGACCTGAGCACGCTCGGCGACCGGAATCTGACCCGGCTGCGTCGCGACCGGATCGGGTTCGTCTTCCAGGCCTACAACCTGATCCCGACACTGACCGCGCAGGAGAACATCCGGCTGCCGTTGTCCATCGCCGGGCGGACCCCGGACCCAGAATGGTTCGACACGGTCGTGGACACCGTGGGACTGCGGTCACGACTCGGTCACCGACCCAACGAGCTGTCCGGCGGCCAGCAGCAGCGCGTGGCGTGCGCCCGCGCCCTCATCACACGCCCGGACGTGGTCTTCGCCGACGAGCCCACCGGCAACCTCGACTCCATCGCGAGCGCCGACGTGCTGGGCTTCCTGCGACGCTCGGTGGACGAGTTCGGGCAGAGCGTCGTCATGGTCACGCACGACCCGGCGGCCGCCGCCTACACCGACCGGGTCGTGTTCCTCGTCGACGGTCGGGTGGTCGGTGAGCTGCGCGACCCGACCGCCGGCACGGTCCTGGAGCGGATGAAGACCCTGGACCTGCCGCGCGCCGGCGCGGTGGTGATGTGACGGTGCTCCGCATCAGTCTAAAGAACCTGCTCGCCCGCCGGGTGCGCATGGTGTTGAGCGCGTTCGCGGTCGTCCTCGGAGTGGCGTTCGTCGCGGGTTCGCTGGTGTTCACCGACACGCTGGACCGCAGCTTCGACGGCATCGTCCGTCGCAGCGTCGGTGATGTCGTGGTGCGTCCGCACGGCGCCGGCGGTGACGCGATGACGCAGGACAGCCGCAGCGTGCCGGGAGAGCTGGTCGCCATGCTGGAGAAGCAGCCCGGCGTCGCCCGCGCGGACGGCAACGTCACCGCGCTGGGGGTCTTCGTCGTGGGCGCCGACGGTGACGTGGTTGGCGCGCAGGGGGCGCCCGGAGTCGCGGTCAACCACAACGACGCCCCGGCAGCGGGTGGCCTCACGGGGCTCACCGTGCACGAGGGCCGAGCACCGCGGCGACACGGCGAGGTCGCACTGGACGCCGTCACCGCCGAGCGCGCCGGTTACCGGATCGGCGACCAGGTCGAGCTGGTGACCTCGGGTTCCGCTCCGTCGCTGAGCGCCGACCTCGTCGGCACGGTGCAGCTCGGCGGGGGCGGTGGCCTGGCCGGCGCCACCGTGTCGGTGTTCGACACGCGCACGGCGCAGGACCTGTTCTACGACGGCAACGACGTCTACTCCGACGTCTGGGTGACGGCGGAGGAGGGCGTCACCCAGCGCCAACTGCGCGACGCCGTCCTCGCGGTACTGCCACCTCGGTTCGACGCGGTGACCGGCGACAGCACCGCGGAGGAGGTGGCCGGCCAGTTCGCGCAGGCGATCGCGTTCATCGGCACCTTCCTGCTGATCTTCGCCGGCGTCTCACTCGTGGTCGGCAGCTTCCTCATCGTGAACACGTTCTCGATCCTCGTCGCGCAGCGCAGCCGCGAGCTCGCGCTGCTGCGTGCGCTGGGAGCCAGCCGACGGCAGGTGCGCGGGTCGGTGCTGCTGGAGGCATTGGGGGTCGGGCTGCTCGGCGCCACGTCGGGCCTCGGCGTCGGCCTCCTGCTCGCGCTCGCGCTGAAGGCGGCCTTCGGCAGCTTCGGGCTGGACCTCGGTGACGCCGGCCTGGTCTTCGCTGGACGCACGGTGCTCGCGTCGTACGCCGTCGGCCTGCTCGTCACCGTCGTGGCCGCGTACCTGCCGGCGCGGCGCGCCAGCCGGATCTCGCCGGTGGCGGCGCTGCGCGACGACGTGGCGATGCCGGAGTCGTCGATGCGGCGTCGTGCGGTCGTTGGTGCCGGGCTCGCCGTCGTCGGCGGTACGGCGATGGCGGCCGGGCTGTTCTGGCTGTCGGACCGCCAGCCGGAGGTGGTCGGCCTCGGCATCCTGCTGGTGCTGTTGGGTGTGTCGTCCACGAGTCCGGTGCTCGGCCGGCCGGTCGTCGCGCTGGTGGGACTGCTCTACCGCCGACTGTTCGGCACCATCGGCCGGCTCGCGGAGCAGAACGCCGTACGCAACCCCCGGCGCACCGCGGCGACCGCGTCCGCGCTGATGATCGGGCTGGCACTGGTCACGATGATGGCGGTGCTGGGGCAGTCGGCGAAGGCCAGTGTCGACCACACCGTAGAGCAGCAGTTCGTCGCCGACTACGTGGTCTCGAACGCGCTCGGCGTGCCGTTCTCCCCGACCGTGGCCGACCGGATCGCGCGCCTGCCCGGCGTCCGAACCGTGGCGCGGTTCCGCTGGGCCAGCGGTGAGGTCGACGGCGAGCGGACGTTCGTCGGCGCGGCGGAGCCGGACACCTTCGCCGAGGGGCTGGAGGTCGAGCTCCTCGCCGGCGACCTCGCCGACTTCCGCGGCCGGTCGCTGCTCGTGGCCAATGACACGGCGCAGGAGCAGGGCTGGGGCGTCGGGGACGCGGTCGCCGTGGAGCTGCCGAAGGGGGAGCGGAGGTACCACATCGCCGGGCTGTTCCAGCCGAGCCCGGCGGTCGGCACGTCGTACGTCATGCCCCTCGCCGCCCTCGTGGCGGCCGGGGTACGACCGGCTGACTCCTACGTCTACATCGTCCGCGGACCCGGCAGCGAACCGGCGGCGGTCGAGCGCGCCGTCCGCAGCGTGGTAGCCGGTCTCCCGACCGTCTCGCTGAAGGACCAGGCCGCGTTCGCCGCGCAGCAGCGCGAGCCCATCGACCAGCTGCTGCTGCTCATCTATGCCTTGCTGGGGCTGGCCGTCATCATCGCGGTGCTCGGCATCGTCAACACGCTCGCGCTCTCGGTCCTCGAGCGCACCCGGGAGGTGGGGCTGTTACGCGCGGTGGGAGTGAGCCGGCGCCAGCTGCGCACCATGGTGCGCCTGGAGGCGGTCGCGATCACGGTGCTCGGAGCGGTCCTCGGCGTGGTCCTCGGCAGCGGGTTCGGCGTGGCGCTCATGGCAGCGCTCGCCGACCAGGGGATCGAGGTCATCGTGGTGCCGGCCGGTCGGCTGGCCGCGTTCGTCGTCCTCGCCGGAGTCATCGGGGTGCTCGCCGCCGTCGCCCCGGCCCGCCGGGCTGCCCGGCTCGACGTGCTC
>JALYMZ010000178.1 GCA_030773435.1 Actinomycetota bacterium
CGGCGCCGGCGAAGCGCTGCCCGAGCCGCTGGCCGGCGCGGTCGAGCGGGCCCGTCAGCGCGGCCACACCGCGGTGGTCGCCTGGGTCGACGACGAGCCGCGAGCGGTGTTCGCCGTGGGCGACACCGTCAAGGAGTCGGCCGCCGCGGCGATCCGGCGGCTGGAGGACCTGGGCCTGACGACGTACCTGCTCACCGGTGACCACGAGACGCCCGCCCGCGCGGTCGCGGCGCGCGTGGGAATCGACCCCGAGCATGTCATCGCCGGGGTGCTTCCGGACGGCAAGGTCGACGTCGTAGGTGGCCTGCAGGAGCAGGGCCGGGTGGTGGCGATGGTCGGTGACGGCGTCAACGACGCGGCGGCACTCGCCCAGGCCGATCTCGGCCTGGCGATGGGTACCGGCACCGACGTGGCGATCGAGGCCAGCGACCTGACGCTGGTGCGCGGCGACCTGCACGCCGCCGCGGACGCGATCGCGCTGGCGCGGCGCACCTTGCGGACGATCAAGGGCAACCTGTTCTGGGCGTTCGCGTACAACGTCGCCGCGCTGCCGCTGGCCGCGGCCGGGCTGCTGAACCCGATGATCGCCGGTGCGGCGATGGCGTTCTCCAGCGTGTTCGTGGTGCTCAACAGCCTGCGACTGCGAGGGTTCACGCCGGCGCGAGCCTGAGGGGCTGCGGCGCTCCCCGGCGCTACGGCGAGGAGATTCCCAGGATGAGGTCGATCTGGTCCTGGCTCAGTGGACCGGCAGCCTCGGACGCGGCGATCATGAGATCGCTGGTCATCTCGATCTCGTCGAGCACGTCGGAGTCGTGCATCTGCACGTCCAGCCGGTCGTTCACCTTCCGGTCCCCTGTCCCTGTGTCGTGACGACACCACTTTACGCCGCGCCGACCCGGAGCATGATCTGATCGGCCATTTCGGCCGTGCCGGTCAAACTCAGGCGGTGAGCTCGGCGACCAGCCGCCGCACCCGCGAGTCGATGTCGTCGACGATGCGGCGTACGGCGTCGACGTCCTGCCCAGCCGGGTCGTCGACCGGCCAGTCCTCGTAGCGCTTGCCCGGGAAGATGGGGCAGGTCTCGCCACAGCCCATGGTGATCACGACATCGGCCGCGGCGACCTCCGCCGGGTCGAGCAGCGTCGCGGTCTCGGCTGCGGTGCTCAGACCACGCTCACCCAGCACCGCGGCGACCACCGGGTTCACGGAGCCGCTCGGCTCGGATCCCGCGGACCGCGCCTCGACCGCGCCGGCGGCGTGGTGCTCGGTCAGCACCCGCGCCGCCACGGAGCGACCCGAGTTGTGCACGCACGCGAACAGTACGACGGCGGGCTGCTGGGTCATGAGGCCTCCGGTGCCGCGGTGGTGGTGATCCGGCGCTCGGTGAGGTGTACGGCGATGCCCGCCGCGTCCGGGTACAGCAGCCGCACGAGCCCGTACGCGAGCGCGCCTCCGAGCAGCTGCGTCCCGACGTACAGCGCGACCGAGGACGGCGCGATCCCGGTGAACGTGTCCGAGAGCGTGCGGGCGAGCGTCACGGCCGGGTTGGCGAAGCCGGTCGAGCTGGTGAACCAGTACGCCGCGGTGATGTAGCCGCCGACCGCGAACGCGACCATCGGGCCACGCCCGGACCGGGTCACGCCGAAGATGACCAGCACGAGTCCCAGGGTCGCCACGACCTCGCCCAGCCACAGCCCGGCACCGCCGCGCACGGTCGTCGCGACGCCCACCACCGGCAGCTCGAACATGAGGTTGGCGACGACGGCCCCGAGCACCCCACCGGTCAGCTGGCCGGCGACGAGCCCCATCGCCTCGGCGGTGCCCAGCGCACCGAGCGCGCGCTCCACCATGGTGACCACGGGATTGAAGGCAGCAGAGACCGGCTGCAGCGCCAGGATCAGCGCGACCAGCACGGCACCGGTGACGATGCTGTTCTGGAGCAGCTGCAGGCCGACGTCGTCCGGTGACAGTCGCTCCGCCGCGATCCCGGAGCCGACCACGGCGGCCACGAGGAACGCCGTACCGACCGCTTCGGCGGCGACCCGCCGGGCGAGCTGCCGCCTCACCGGCATGGCCGGCGGCGCAGGCCCGCCCGCTGGGCGGCCTGGGAGAGCGTGGTGAGCTCTCTGCCCACGCCGGCCAGGACCTCCGGCCGCACCCGGTAGTAGGTGAAGCGGCCGTGCGCCTGGGCGGCGACGACACCGCTCTCGCGCAGCACCCGGAGGTGGTTCGACACGTTCGTCTGCCGGGCGCCGGTGATCTCCACCAGGTGGCAGGTGCACAGCTGCTCGACCGCCAGCGCCCGCACGATCTGCGCCCGGACCGGGTCGGCGAGCACCCGTAGCAGCACGTCGTCGACCGGTGGTACGGCTGTGTCAGCCACGCTGATCGACGCCATCGAGTCCACTCCCGGGTGCACCTCAAGCGGCCGGCAGCCGCATCATTGCAGGCTGACGTCACTCTAGCCTGATACGGACGGCGCAGGCGAGGGTGGTCACGTGACGGCGCAGCAGCCCGTTCCGCACCCTCCGGCGGACACGGGGCCGGGCGCGTCCTGCGCCTCGCCTGCGAGGTCGACGCCGGCATCCGCGACGACCGTGTAGATCTCCCAGCGTTGCTGGCCGAGGGCCGTGACCCACACCTTGTCCTGCACCGCGTAGCAGCAGGTCGTGCCATCCTCGACCACCGTGTCGAGCCCGGCGTCGGCCAGGCGCTGTGTCGCGGCAGCGACTTCGTCGGTGGTCGGCACCTCGACGCCGAGATGGTTCAGGGACCCACCGCGTCCGGGGTTCTCGATGAGCACGAGCTTGAGTGGCGGGTCGTCGAGGGCGAAGTTGGCGTAGCCGGGCCGCAGCTTGGCCATCGCGCACCGCGACCACTCCGGGGAGGTGCTGCGCGCCACTGACGGCGGCGCCACTGACCGGCGCCGAGGCCGGCGACGGCGGCGGCTGCGGCTCCTCTCACCGCTGCTGGCGGCGCCGGGCGGCACGGCCTGCACCTGTGACCTGATCGAGCCGCTCGGGCTGAGCCAGCCGACGGTCACCCACCATCTGCAGAAGCTGCTCGCCGCCGGGCTGGTCACCGCCGAGCGCCGCGGCGGCTGGACTTACCACGGGGTTTCTTCTGCGGCGTTGCGTACGGTTGCAGACGCCATCACGCCGGCGCCCGGATAGTCGCTCAGCGCTCGACGGCTGCGTCCAGGCGCCGGCCGTCGTCGATGTGCGCGTACGGGTCGGCCGGTCCGCGACCGCGGCTCTCGCTCTCCGGGCTGTAGTCCTCCATCAGCAGCATCAGCGGGGTGGCCGTCGCTACCGACGACCAGGTGCCGACGACCAGTCCGAGCAGCAGGGCGAGCGAGAAATACGTCAGGGAGTCGCCGCCGAGCACTGCCAGCGCGGCAAGGATGAACATCGCGCCGAGTCCGGTGTTCACGGTGCGCGGAATCGTCTGCAGCACCGCCGTGTTCGCGACGTCCGGCAGTGGCTGGTCGGGATGTCCGCGACGCTGCTCGCGGATGCGGTCGAACACGACCACGGTGTCGTTGACGGACAGACCGATGATCGTCAGCACGGCCGCGAGGAAGATGCCGTCCACCGGCAGATCGAGCCAGGCGAACACCCCGACCACGAAGGCCACGTCGTGCGCCATCGCGAGCACCGCCGCGAGCGCGAACGTCCAGCGGAACCGGAAGGCCAGGTACAGCATCTGCACGGCCAGCGCGATGCCGAACGCGATCAGCGCCTTGTTACGCAGCTCTGCGCCGAGGCTGGCGCCGATCAGCTCGTCGCGGACCTGGTCCAGCTGCCCGCCGTCCGCGGCCGCGACGTCGGTGAGCGCCCGCTGAATCTCCCGCTCCTCGTCGTCGCTGATCTGGGCGGTGCGGACCAGGATCGACGCGCCGGAGCCGTCGTCACCGCCCTGCACCACGGCCTCGGGGAAGCCGGCGCCGGACACCGCACGGCGGGCCTCGACGACACCGATCGGCGTGGTCGAGGAGTACTCGAGCTGGCGACCTCCGGTGAACTCCACGCCCAGGTCCAGCCCGCGCATGCCGATCCCGGCCGCGGCCAGCACGACGAGCAGCGCGGAGACCCCGAGGAACAGCCCGCGCCGTCCCATGAGGTCGGGGCTGCGGCGAGCCAGGAACTCGCGCACCGCGCCGGCGTGCGTGATGCCGCTGACCGCTGGGCGCCGCTCCAGGGCCGTGCGGCTGGCGGCCCACGAGGTCAGTGCACGGGCCACCACCAGGGCCGAGATCATCGAGGCGAGCACACCGATGGACAGCGTGACCCCGAAGCCGCGGACCGGCCCGGCCGCGAGGAAGAACAACAGCCCGGCGGCGAGCAGCGTGGTGACGTTGGAGTCGAGGATCGCCGACCATGCCCGGGCGAACCCGGCCTCGATGGCACGACGCAGCGAACGGGCGCCCGGCCGGTACTCCTCCCGGGCGCGCTCGAACACCAGCACGTTGGCGTCGATCGCCATCCCGATGGCCAGCACGAACCCGGCCAGGCCGGGCAGGGTCAGCGTGGCACCGAGGCTCACCAGCGCGCCGTACGAGATCAACGTGTAGCTGGCCAGTGCCACCGTGGCCAGCAGCCCCATCAGGCGATAGACGAACACGATGAACAGCGCGGTGAGGGTCAGCCCGAT
This sequence comes from Actinomycetota bacterium, assembly GCA_030773435.1. Classification (GTDB taxonomy): domain Bacteria; phylum Actinomycetota; class Actinomycetes; order Propionibacteriales; family Nocardioidaceae; genus JALYMZ01. The sequence goes on from JALYMZ010000178.1 coordinate 4,654, forward strand.
GATGGCCGCCTCGGTGGAGGCCTCGATCGCGTCGGCGCCCAGGGTCGGTCCGACCGTACGCCTCTCGATGATCTCCACCGGCACGGGAAGCGCACCGCCGCTGATGAGCGCGGCGAGCTCCTTGGCCTCCTCCTGCGTGAAGTTCCCGGTGATCTGCGTCGACCCGCCGGCGATGCCACCGCCGCACTGGATCGACGGGTCGACCTGCGGGGAGGAGATGACCTGCTCGTCCAGCACGATCGCCACCCGCCGACGCGGGTCGCCGGGCGGGTTGCAGGCAGCCTCACCGGTGAGCTGCCGCCAGGTGTCGCCGCCGCCGCCGGAGAAGTCGATGGTGACGAACCAGCCGGGCCCCTGCTGGGGGTCGGTCAGGGCCTCCGCGCCGTCCACGCCGTCACCGGTCAGCGCGGGCGCGGCCAAACGCAGCGGCTGGCCGTCCTCGTCGGGCAACACCCGCGGGCCCCCGGCCGGCTGCTGCCCGTCCCGGGGTTTCGGCGCCCGCGCGGCCACCCCCAGCACCTCGTGGAAGGTCAGTTGGGCGGTCGCGCCGAGCGCCTCGCTGGCCTCCTGCGGTTCCTGTACGCCGGGCAGCTCGACGATGACCCGGTTCTCTCCGCTGCGCACCAACGTCGGCTCGGCAACCCCGAGGGCGTCCACCCGGTTGCGCAGCACCTCGATCACCCGGTCGGTGACGGTCTCGTCGACGTCCACCTGCGGGGTGTCCTGGGCCTCGAGGACGATCTGCGTGCCGCCGCGCAGGTCGAGGCCGAGCCGCGGGGACTGCGTCAGCGAGGCCAGCACCGCCATGGCCAGCACGGCGAGCGCGGCGAGGACACGCAGCAGCACGGAACGCGGCACCGCCCGATCCTACCGGCCCCAGCCCCGCCGCAGCCGGGCCGCGACCCGGCTCAGCAGCAGGATCGCCAAC
>JALYMZ010000179.1 GCA_030773435.1 Actinomycetota bacterium
CGCCAGCTCCTCGCGCAGCTCGCGCAGGATGCGCACCGGCGCGCCGGGGTCGTTGAAGATCACCGTGCCGACCTGGACCGCGGACGCACCAACGACCAGGAACTCCAGCGCGTCGAACCCGGTGCGGATGCCGCCGACGCCGACGATCGGTACCTGCGGGAACGCGGCATGCACCTGCCACACGCACCGCACGGCCACCGGCCGGATCGCCGGCCCGGACAACCCCCCGGTGACGCCGCCGAGCAGCGGCCGCAGCGTCACCGGGTCGACCGTCAGCCCGAGCAGTGTGTTGATCAGCACCAGGCCGTCGGCCCCGGCGTCGACGACGGACTCGGCGACGTCGACGATGCGGGTGACGTCGGGCGACAGCTTCGCCAGCACGGGGATGCCGCGCGGCGTCTCGCGGCGCACCACGGCGATCACCTTCGCCGCCTGGTAGGGGTCGCACGCGAAGACGAGTCCCCGGTTCTCCACGTTCGGGCAGGAGATGTTGACCTCGACCGCGGTCACCCCCGGACTGTTCCCGACCCGGCGGGCCAGCTCGGCGTACTCGCCGAGCGTCGTCCCGGCGATGGACACCACCGCACGAGCCCGCTGCTGCACCAACCACGACAGGTCCGTGGCGAGGAACTGGTCGATGCCGGGCCCCTGCAGCCCGATGGAGTTCAGCATCCCCGACGCGGTCTCTGCCATCCGCGGCGTCGGCCGGCCGGAACGCGGATCGAGCATGATCGACTTGGTGACCACCGCACCGAGGTCGGTGACGTCGAAGAACTGGCTGAGCTCGCGTCCGGCCGCAGCGCAGCCGGATGCCGTCATCACCGGGTTGGGCAGGGTCACGTCGGCCAGCCGGCTGGTCAGGTCCACTGCGGGCAGCTCCGCCGACCGGTGCATCAGCGCCCCCCCACCGCGGCCGGCGCGCCGAGGGTCCCCGGCGGGACGGACCCCTGCGCCTCCCAGCGCACCCGGTCGCCGCGGAAGACCGGACCCTCGACGCACGACCGCAGCATCCGGGTGATCCCGTCGTCCCCGACCACCGGCAGCACGCACGTCATGCACACGCCCACCCCGCAGGCCATGGCCTCCTCGACCGCGCACTGGCTGTGGGCGCCGTGCTCGGCGGCGATCCGTGCCACCGCGGCCAGCATGGCCATCGGCCCGCAGGCGTAGACCACCTCGCTGCCGGTGCGCTCGAGGACCTCGGGCAGCGGCTCGGTGACGAGCCCTTGGATGCCGACCGAGCCGTCGTCGGTGGTGACTACGACCGACTGGGCCGCGCGCTTGCCCTCCAGCGTGCCGAACAGCCGGTCCTCCGTGGCCGCCCCCAGCACCATGTGGACCCCGCAGCCACGTTCGCGCAGCCGCTCGGCCAAGGCGAACAGCGGCGCGCTGCCGTAGCCACCGCCGACCAGCACACACGACACCGGCTCCTTCGGCAGCGCGAACGGCCGCCCCAGCGGTGCGACCACGTCGAGCTCGTCCTGCGGGCGCAGCCGCGCCAGCCAGGCCGTGCCGGCACCATGCACCGCGAACACGACCTCGACCGTGCCGCCGTAGGCACCGGTCGGCCGGGCCCGGTAGATCGAGAACGCCCGACGCAGCAGCTGCGCCGACTCCACCCCGCCGATGGCCAGCGCCGCGAACTGGCCTGGGGAGGTCCGCTCGGCCACGCCGGGCACGACCAGGGTCAGGTGGTGGTAGGCGCCGACCCGCTTGCAGGACACGACCTTCCCGGTGACCTGGACCGGCCCGGTGCTGGTCACCGGCCGGGCTCCCCACCGGCCAGCGCAGCTGCCCACGACTGCAGCGACCGGACCCCCAGCTCCCCGCCCTGCAGCGCCTCGATCCCCTGCACCGCCGCGGCGAGGCCCTGCACCGTGGTGATGCAGGGGACGTCGCGCAGCACGGCGGCGGTGCGAATTTCGTACCCGTCGACGCGCGGGCTTCCGCCGGAGGTCGACCCGTGCGGGGTGTTGACGACGAGGTCGATCTCACCGGCCAGGATCAGCCCGACGATCGTCGGCTCCCCGGCCGGCCCGACCCCCTGCGAGTGCTTGCGCACCACCCGCGCCGGGACGCCGTTGCGTTGCAGCACGGCCGCCGTCCCGGCGGTCGCGAGAACCTCGAAGCCGAGGTCGGCCAGCCGCTTGATCGGAAAGATCATGTGCCGCTTGTCGCGGTTGGCGACCGAGACGAAGATCCGGCCGCCGGTCGGCATGTCGCCGTACGTCGCCTCCTGCGCCTTGGCGAACGCCGGACCGAACCCCGCGTCAATACCCATCACCTCGCCGGTCGAGCGCATCTCCGGCCCCAGCACCGTGTCCACCGTGCGGCCGTCGACGGTGCGGAACCGGTTGAACGGCATCACCGCCTCCTTCACCGCGACCGCCGCGGTGGGGGGTAGCGTGCCGCCGTCGCCGGTGGCGGGCAACAGACCCTCCGCGCGCAGCTGCGCCACGGTCGCGCCGAGCATCACCCGGGCCGCGGCCTTGGCCAGCGGAGTGGCGGTCGCCTTGGAGACGAACGGCACGGTCCGCGACGCCCTCGGGTTGGCCTCCAGCACGTAGAGGACGTCGGCGGCCAGCGCGTACTGCACATTGAGCAGACCGCGTACGCCGACCCCGCGGGCGATGGCCTCGGTCGACCGGCGGATCCGGTCCACCTCCTCGCCGCCGAGCGTGATCGGTGGCAACGCGCAGGAGGAGTCGCCGGAGTGCACCCCCGCCTCCTCGATGTGCTCCATCACCCCGCCGAGGAACAGCTCGGCGCCGTCGTAGACGGCATCGACGTCGATCTCCACGGCGTCATCGAGGAACCGGTCCACCAGCACCGGATGCAACGGGGAGATGTCGGTCGCCCGCTCGATGTAGGCGCGCAGCGCCGCGTCGTCGTAGACGATCTCCATGCCCCGACCGCCGAGGACGTACGACGGGCGCACCAGCACCGGGTAGCCGATGGCGTCGGCGATGCGCTTGGCGTCGGCGTACGAGCTCGCGGTGCCGTGCTTGGGAGCCGGCAGCCCGGCCTCGGCGAGCGCCCGCCCGAATGCGCCACGGTCCTCGGCCAGGTGGATCGCCCCCGGCGGGGTGCCGACGATCGGCACCCCCTCGTCGGCCAGGCCCTGCGCCAGCCCCAGCGGCGTCTGCCCGCCCAGCTGCACCACCACGCCGGCCAGCGGACCGGCCTGCCGCTCGGTGTGCACGACCTCCAGCACGTCCTCCAACGTCAGCGGCTCAAAGTACAGCCGGTCCGCGGTGTCGTAGTCGGTGGAGACGGTCTCGGGGTTGCAGTTCACCATCACGGTCTCGAACCCCGCGTCGCGCAACGCCAACGCCGCGTGGACGCAGGAGTAGTCGAACTCGATCCCCTGGCCGATGCGGTTCGGGCCGCTGCCGAGGATGAGCACCGCCGGCCGCTGGCGGGGGGCGACCTCGGTCTCCTCGTCGTACGAGGAGTAGTGGTACGGCGTCCGCGCGGCGAACTCCGCGGCGCACGTGTCGACGGTCTTGTACACCGGGCGGATGCCCAGCGCGTGCCGCACGCCCCGGACCACGTCCGCGCGCAGCCCGCGGATCCCGGCGACCTGGGCGTCGGAGAACCCGTGCCGCTTGGCCAGCCGCAGCACGTCGACGTCGAGCTCCGGGGCGGTGCGGACCCGTGCCGCCACCTCGTCGAGCAGCAGCAGCTGGTCCAGGAACCACGGGTCGATCCCGGTGGCGGCGTGGACCTCCTCGACGCCGGCCCCGGAGCGCAGCGCCTCCATCACCAGCCCCAGCCGGCCGTCGTGCGGGACCGCGGCACGCGACAGCAGGTCCTCGCGGCCGGTGCGGCCGACGGGGTCGCCGGCCCACGAGAACACCGCCTCGGGCCGCTCCAGCGAGCGCAGCGCCTTCTGCAGCGCCTCGGTGAAGCTGCGCCCGATCGCCATCGCCTCGCCCACGCTCTTCATGTGCGTGGTCAGCGTGGGGTCGGCCAGCGGGAACTTCTCGAAGGCGAACCGCGGCACCTTGACCACCACATAGTCCAGTGCCGGCTCGAAGCTGGCCGGGGTCTGCGCCGTGATGTCGTTGGGGATCTCGTCGAGGGTGTAGCCGAGCGCCAGCTTGGCCGCGATCTTGGCGATCGGGAAGCCGGTCGCCTTCGACGCCAGCGCAGAGGACCGCGACACCCGCGGGTTCATCTCGACGACCACCATGCGCCCGTCCTGCGGGTCCACCGCGAACTGGATGTTGCAGCCGCCGCTGTCCACCCCCACCGCGCGGATCACGCCGATGGCGATGTCGCGCATCCGCTGGTACTCCCGGTCGGTCAGCGTCATCGCCGGCGCCACGGTGATCGAGTCGCCGGTGTGCACGCCCATCGGGTCGAGGTTCTCTATCGAGCACACGACCACGACGTTGTCGGCCCGGTCACGCATGACCTCGAGCTCGTACTCCTTCCAGCCGAGGACCGACTCCTCCAGCAGCACCTCGGTGGTGGGGCTGGCGGCCAGCCCCGCGCCGGCGACGCGACGCAGCTCGTGCTCGTCGCGGGCGAGTCCCGAGCCGGCACCGCCCATGGTGAAGGACGGGCGTACGACGACCGGGTAGCCGAGCCCCTCTGCCGCGGCGAGACACTCCGGCATGGAGTGGCAGATCAGAGACCGGGCCACCTCTGCACCCAGGGCCTCGACGACCTGCTTGAACGTCTGCCGGTTCTCCCCGGCCTGGATGGCGTCGATCGAGGCGCCGACCAGCTCGACGCCGTACTTCCGCAGCGCCCCCGCCTCGTCCAGCGCCACCGCCGTGTTGAGCGCGGTCTGGCCGCCGAGGGTCGCCAACAGCGCGTCCGGCCGCTCGCACTCGATCACCTGCTCAATGAAGTGCGGGGTGATCGGCTCGACGTACGTCGCGTCGGCGACCTCGGGGTCGGTCATGATCGTCGCCGGGTTGGAGTTGACCAGCACGACCCGCAGACCCTCCCGGCGCAGGACCCGGCAGGCCTGGGTGCCGGAGTAGTCGAACTCGCAGGCCTGCCCGATCACGATCGGCCCGGACCCGATCACGAGCACCGACGAGATGTCAGCACGCCGTGGCATCAGCCCCGCCCTCCCGCACTGACAATCAGGTCGACGAACCGGTCGAACAGGTACGCCGCGTCGTGGGGGCCGGCCGCGGCCTCAGGGTGGTACTGCACCGAGAACGCCCGGAGCCGGCCGTCGTCGTCGCGGAGCTCGAGCCCCTCCACCACGTCGTCGTTGAGGCACACGTGGCTGACGCTCGCCTCCCCGAAGGGGGTCTTCGTGGGCCGGTCGAGGGGCGCGTCGACAGCGAAACCGTGGTTGTGGGCCGTGACCTCGACCTTCCCGGTGGCCCGGTCGAGCACCGGCTGGTTGATGCCGCGATGGCCGTACTTGAGCTTGTAGGTCCCGAAGCCGAGCGCGCGGCCGAAGAGCTGGTTGCCCAAGCAGATCCCGAAGTACGGCAACCCCTGGCCCAGGGCGTCCTGCAGCAGCCGGATCTGGTGCGTGGTCGCCGCGGGGTCACCGGGGCCGTTGGAGAAGAACAGCCCGTCCGGGTCCACGGCCAGCACCTCGTCGATCGACACGGTGGCCGGGAGGACGTGGATCTCGATGCCGCGCTCGGAAATCATCCGCAGCGTGGTCGCCTTGATGCCGAGGTCGACAGCGGCGACCGTGAACCGCCTCTCCGCGGCCGCGGGCACGACGTACGGTCCGCTGGTGGTGACCTCCTCGGCCAGCTCCAGCCCGGCCATCTCCGCCGACGCCCGGACCCGTTCCAGCAGCGCCTCGGGGTCGCGCTCGACGGTGGAGATCCCGACCCGCATAGCGCCGCGCTCGCGCAGGTGCCGGGTGAGCGCTCGGGTGTCGACCCCGGCGATGCCCACGACCCCCTGCTCCCGCAGCGCGTCGTCGAGGGTGCGCCGCGACCGCCAGCTGCTCGGCACCCGCGCCGGGTCGCGCACGACGTAGCCGGCGACCCAGATCCGCCCCGACTCGGGGTCCTCGTCGTTCATCCCGGTGTTGCCGACGTGCGGGGCGGTCATCACCACCACCTGTCGGTGGTACGACGGGTCGGTGAGCGTCTCCTGGTAGCCGGTCATCCCGGTGGAGAAAACCGCCTCACCGAAGGTCTCCCCCTGGGCGCCGAACGGCTCGCCGTCGAACCGCCGACCGTCCTCCAGCACCAGGATGGCCGGGTGGCCAGCGGCAGCCGAGGGCACGCCGTACCTCCTTCCCCGCCTCACGGGACGGGTCGTTAAAGGATGCCGAGCGGTGCCGACCCTAGCAGCGGAAAGGCCCGGACCGGCGTCACACCACCGTGCGGGACACCGAAACACTGACCCGGCAGCACCGTCCCGCCGTACCAGCCGACCATGGCCTTGGGGAGCGAGGTCCTGGCTGCCCGCAGTGACCGTCTTCCTGGTGTTCGTCGCCCAGACGGCGGTAGGTCAGGAGGGTTTTCCGTCGTAGACCGTCGGCGTGCCGCGCAGGAACGTGTGCACGACCCGGCCCGGCAGCTCGCGTCCGGCGTACGGGTTGTTCCTTGACAGGCTGGCGGTCTCGGTGGGATCCACGGGCCGGCTCACCGAGGGGTCGTAGAGGACGAGGTTCGCCTGCTCACCGGCGTCGAGTCGTCGGCCGTGACCGCTCAGCCGCCCGATCCGGGCCGGTGCCGAGGACGTCCTCTCGGCGACGTCGGCCCAGGTCAGCAGCCCGGTGTCCACCATCGCCTCCTGCACCACCGACAGCGCCGTCTCCAGCCCCAGCATCCCGAACGCGGCCGCCGCCCACTCGCAGTCCTTGTCCTCCGCCGGGTGCGGCGCGTGGTCGGTCGCCACACAGTCGATCGTGCCGTCGGCCAGCGCCGCCCGCAGGGCGGTCACATCGTCGCGGGTGCGCAACGGCGGGTTGACCTTGTAGACCGGGTCGTAGGTGGTGGCCAGCTCGTCGGTGAGCAGCAGGTGGTGCGGCGTCACCTCGGCCGTGACCTGCCAGCCCTTGCTCTTAGCCCACCGCAGGATCTCCACCGATCCGGCCGTAGACACGTGGCAGACGTGCAGCCGGGACCCGACGTGCGCGGCGAGCAGGCAGTCCCTGGCGATGACCGCCTCCTCCGCCACCGCCGGCCACCCGCGCAGCCCCAGTACGCCGGACAGGGCGCCCTCGTTCATCTGCGCGTTCTCGCTGAGTCGCGGCTCCTGCGCGTGCTGGGCGACCACGCCGTCGAAGGCCTTCACGTACTCGAGTGCGCGGCGCATCAGCACCGAGTCGGAGACGCAGCGGCCGTCGTCGGAGAACACCCGCACCCGTGCCGCGGAGTCCGCCATCGCGCCGAGCTCGGCCAGCCGCTCCCCGTCCAGGCCCACGGTCACCGCGCCGACCGGACGGACGTCGCAGTAACCGGCGGCGGTCCCGAGCCGCCACACCTGCTCCACCACGCCGGCGGTGTCGGCGACCGGGTCGGTGTTGGCCATCGCATGCACCGCGGTGAAGCCCCCGCGGGCCGCGGCCCGGGTGCCGGTGGCGACCGTCTCCGCGTCCTCCCGGCGGGGCTCGCGCAGGTGCGTGTGCAGGTCGACCAGCCCCGACAGCGCGACCAGGCCGTCGG
>JALYMZ010000180.1 GCA_030773435.1 Actinomycetota bacterium
AGTCTAGCAGCGGCGCCGGGTCCGGCGAGCCACCGTCCACAGCCGCCGACCGCACCGCGTTGGCGGATCGCGGGTCGGCCGTGCGCCCGTCGTACCTGTTGATGGGCGACCCGCCCTCAGCGGCCCCGCTGAGACGTGCAGACCTGCCCACCGTGGTGGCCGGCCGTGGGCGCTTCGGCACGTCTCGATGCCTGCTCAGGCGCCGTCGTCCACAGGCCTGCGGGCCGGTCGAGCAGATGGGCGGGCACGACGTCGCTGGCGGCTGGTCGAGCGCACTGCCTGCCGCCGGTGCGGCAGGTCGAGCCGCGCAGCGGTCCGTGGCCGCCCGCGTAACGTCCCCGGAACCGCGTCAGATGTGCCGCCCTTTCGGGGACGTTGTGCCGCTCTCGCGGACGCACGGGCTGCCGGGGTCTCCGACAAGGTCGTGCGTGGCGCCCGGTTCCGTCCGCTCTTGCCCGTGGCCACCGGACCCGAGCACAGTCGAAGACATGCGCACACCTGCACTGCCGGGTCCGCTGCACCGCCTCATCAACACCGACGGGCGGCGGCACCCGAAGGAGAACGCCCTCGCCCTCCTCGCCCTCGGCCTCGGCGCGGTCTCACTGCTGCTGGTCATGGCGCCGTCCTGGCACGTGGTTGGCTCCTGGGCCGGGCTGGTGGGAGCGGTGGTGGGCCTGTACGACCAGCTGATCTCCGCGACCCGCGGCGAGCGCTGGGTCATCGTGGCGGGCATGGTGGCGAGCGGTCTCGGGTTCGGGCTCAACCTCGCCAACGGCGGGCTGTACTGACCCGTCTACGCTGACCGCCTTACGCTGGCCGCCATGACCGCTCCCGCGCCTCCACCGATGGGTGGGCACGTCGACCAGGCCGACCCGATCGCCGAGGCGACCGCACGCGAAGGGACGCTGTCGCAGTTCTTCCTCGGCGACCCGCAGGGCTGGAAGGGCCCGAAGGTCGCGTACGACGGGGGTGGCGCGGCGCTGCGTGCGGATGCCGCAGCCGCGGGAGTCGGGCTGTACGTGCACGCGCCGTACGTCCTCAACGTCGCCACCACGAACAACCGCATCCGCATCCCGAGCCGCAAGCTGCTGCAGCAGACGCTCCACGCCGCCGCCCAGATCGGCGCCCGGGCCGTCATCGTGCACGGGGGGCACGTGTTGAAGGACGACGCTCCGGAAGCCGGGTTCGACAACTGGCGCAAGTGTGTCGAGCGGCTGGAGCTGTCGTGTCCCCTGCTGATCGAGAACACCGCCGGTGGCGGCAACGCGATGGCGCGCCGGCTGGAGCGGATCGCGCGGCTGTGGGACGCGATCGGCAGCGCCGAGGGCGGTGCCGGGGTCGGCTTCTGCCTCGACACCTGCCACGCGCACGCCGGCGGTGAGGAGCTCCTCGACCTCGTCACTCGGGTGCGAGCGACCATCGGCCGGATCGACCTCGTGCACGCCAACGACTCCCGGGACGCCTTCGACTCCGGTGCGGACCGGCACGCCAACTTCGGCTCCGGCCAGATCGACCCGGACGCGATCCTCGCGGTGGTGCGGGAGGCGGGAGCCCCGGTGATCTGCGAGACACCGGGCGGCGCCCAGGGCCAGGGCGACGACATCGCCTGGCTGCGCAAGCACCTCGGGTAGCGTGCGCGCCTGTGACCGCAGCCGCCGCCGCGTCCACCCTCGCGCCGTCCGTCCGCACGATCAGCCCCGCGGAGCACCTCGACTTCGTCCGCGCCCAGCCGAGCGTCAGCTTCCTGCAGACGCCGGCCTGGGGCGCGGTCAAGCGGGAGTGGCGGGCGGAGTCGATCGGGTGGTACGACGGTGCGGGCCGGCTGGTCGGGGCCGGCCTGGTGCTGCACCGGCGGCTGCCGAAGCTGAACCGGTCGCTGGCCTACCTGCCCGAGGGCCCGGCGCTGGACTGGGCGTCGCCGAAGCTGCCGGAGGCACTTGCCGCGATGGTGCGCCACCTCGCCGAGCAGGGTGCGTTCGCGGTCCGGATGGGACCCCCGGTCGTGTGCCGCCGTTGGCGTGCGGACACGGTGAAACGGGCGATCGCCGACGATGCGCCCCGCCGGTTGCCCGACGTACCGGCTGACCACCGGAACGAGGCGGCGGTGCGCGTGCTCGGCGTGCTGCGCCGGCAGGGGTGGCGACCGCAGGCGGCGGCCGGCGGCTTCACCGCCGGACAGCCGCAGTACGTCTTTCAGCTGCCACTGGCGGGGCGCACCGAGGACGACGTGCTGCAGGGCATGAACCAGCAGTGGCGGCGCAACGTCAGGAAGGCCGAGAGGGCCGGCGTGGAGGTGACCGTCGGCGGAGCCGGCGACCTGCCCGACTTCCATGCGCTCTACGCCGAGACCGCGGCCCGGGACGACTTCACCCCGCGGCCGCTGTCGCACTTCCGGGCCATGTACGACGTCCTCAACCGCGAGGACCCCGACCGCATCCGGCTCTACCTGGCCCACCACCACGGCGACCTGGTCGCTGCCACCACCTGGGTGCGCGTCGGCACCCACACGTGGTACTCCTACGGTGCCTCCAGCACCGCCAAGCGGGAGGTCCGCGGGTCCAACGCGATCCAGTGGCGGATGATCCAGGACGCGCTGGCCGCGGGCGCCACCGTCTACGACCTGCGGGGCATCACCGACACCCTCGACCCGGGCGACCCTCATTTCGGGCTGATCCAGTTCAAGGTCGGTACCGGCGGCGAGGCGGTGGAGTACGCCGGGGAGTGGGACCTTCCGATCTCGCGTCTGCTGTACCGCGCGTTCGCCACCTACCTGCGGCGCCGCTGAGCCGAAGGCGCTCGCCGATGCCTCTCTCGCTGACCGTCGACGGTGACCGGTGGCGGGCGCACCTACGCCACGTCGCCGCGACGCATCCGGGCCTGGTGCCGGTGCTCAAGGGCAACGGCTACGGGATCGGCGTCCCACGGCTGGCCCGCCGGGCCGCCTGGCTCGGCGCCGATCTGGTCGCGGTCGGCTCCTACGAGGAGGTGCCCCAGGTCCTCTCCCGCTATGACGGCGACGTGCTGGTGCTGTCGCCGTGGCGGCCGTTCCTGCCCGACACCTCCTACGACCGGGCCGACGGGCGCCGGGTGGTCCACACCGTGGGGCGGCCGGAGGACCTCGCCGCGCTCGCCGGTGCGCAGCGACAGCCCCGGCCGCGGGTCGTGCTCGAGGCGCTCACCTCGATGCGCCGGCACGGGTTCCGGCGCAACGCGCTGCGGAAGGCGGCGGCGGCCCCTGTCGACGTCGAGGGGATCGCTCTGCACCTGCCCATGCGTGGCGACCGCGTGGCGGAGGTCGAGTCCTGGCTCGACGGCGACCTGGCGAGGACCGTGTTCGTGTCGCACCTGACCGACACCGAGCTGGGGAAGCTGGGCGCCCGACACCCCGAGATCAGGCTGCGGCCACGGATCGGCACCATGCTGTGGCTGGGTGACCGCAGCTTCTTCACCGTGCGCGCGACGGTCCTCGACGTGCATCCGGTCTCGCGCGGCGACCGGGCGGGCTACCGGCAGCGCCCGGTACCGCGAGACGGCCACCTGCTGGTGCTGGCCGGCGGCACCTCGCACGGGATCGCACTGGAGGCTCCGGCGTCCGGCACCTCGGTGCGCAACCGGGCGATCGCGCTGGCCCGGGGAGGACTGGACGCGGTCGGGGCCGCCCTGTCGCCGTACGTCGTCGCCGGCCGCCAGCGCTGGTTCCTCGAGCCGCCCCACATGCAGGTGAGCATGGTGTTCCTGCCTGCCTCGGCGCCGCCGCCGGCGGTGGGTGACGAGGTGCCGGTGCAGGTCCGGTACACCACCACGACCTTCGACCGGGTCACGATCACCTGACCCGGCTCGCGGCGCCGCCCACCCTTGTGCGCTCCCCCACGATTTGGCCTGTGAGCGCGTGAAGTAGGGCCTTCCCGACCGAGATGTCGGTGGCCAAGGCCCAAATGGGGTCGCTAGCGACCGAAATGGGGTTGCCGCCGTCCACCGGGCGGCCGCGTCGGCGGCGC
>JALYMZ010000181.1 GCA_030773435.1 Actinomycetota bacterium
GGCTGGTGGTGGCCGCCGCGGGCGCGTGGGTGCTGCTCGTCGTACCGCTGCTCGTGCTGGCGGGTGCGGCGCTGTGGTGGTGGTGGGTGCCGCGGTACGTGGCGTCGTGGCGGTACGCCGAGCGCGACGAGGACCTGCTGGTCTCCCGTGGCCGGCTGGTGCGCCGGCTCACCGTGGTGCCGTACGGGCGCATGCAGGTCATCGACGTGGAGGCCGGGCCGCTGGACAGCCGCCTCGGCATCGCCACCGTCCGGCTCGTCACCGCGTCGGCGTCGACGGACGCCGAGATCCCGGGGCTGCCGGCCGACGTCGCACACGACCTGCGGAACCGGCTGGCCGCCAGGGGCGAGACCCGGGCGGCGGGCCTGTGACCGCACCGGCCGCGGTCGACCCCGACCCGCCCGAGCACACGCTGCAGCGGCTGCACGTGCTCACCCCGCTGCTGCAGTCGTGGCGCTACGTCGTCGCGATCCTGGGCGGCGCGTTCGTCTTCTTCCGCGACAACCTCGAGCGGGCGCGGCAGGTCGTCGACGTGGTGGAGAGCGGGGCACTCTGGACTGTGCTGGTGGAGGTGCTGCTCGGGCTGCTGGCCGTGCTGCTGGTGGCGGTGGCGTGGTCCTTCGTGGTGTGGCGGAGAACGCGGTACGCCGTGTCGGGGCGCACGCTGTTCGTGCGGCGCGGGGTCGTGATGCGGCAGCGCCGGCAGCTGCGGCTGGACCGGATCCAGGGCGTCGACGTCACCGAGCCGCCGCTAGCCCGGCTCGCCGGGCTCGCGCAGCTGCGGATCGAGATGGCCGCCGGCGCGGGCGCGACGACCACGCTCGGCTACCTGACGCTGGCCGACGCGCACGCTCTGCGCGCCGACCTGCTGTCGCGATCTGGCCGGGAGCCGGGGGCGGTGACACCGGAGACGGTGGTGCTGCGGGTGCCGACCGTCCGGGTGCTGCAGGCCCGGCTGCTCGAGATCGGCGTAGGGCTCGCCGGCGTGGTGGCGTATGTGGTGGTCGCGGCGGCGGTGGCGGGCGGGTTGGGGCTCGGCATCGGGCCGTTCCTCGGCGTGCTGACGCCGGCGGTGCCGGCGATGCTCGGGCTGGGCGGCACCGCGGTGCAGCGGTTCGTCCGGGACGCCAACTTCACCCTGGCCGACTCCCCGGACGGGCTGCGGATCCACTCCGGGCTGCTGACGCTGAGCCACCGGACCATACCGCCGCGGCGTGTGCAGGGAGTGCACCTGGTGGAGCCGCTGCTGTGGCGTCCGTTCGGCTGGGCCGAGCTCACCGTGGACGTGGCGGGCACGGTGGTGGCGGCGTCGGCCCGCAACGACACGCAGCGGGCGGCCAACACGATGGTGCCGGTCGCTGCGCGCGCCGAGGCGACTGCGGTGCTGCGCGGCCTGCTCGGCGTGGACGTGGGGGCGCTGCGATGGGTGGGCGTGCCAGCGGCGGCCCGGGTGCTGGACCCGTTCGGCCGGCGCTGGGCCGGCGTCGCTCTCACCGACACGGCGGCGGTGAGCCGGACCGGCTGGCTGCGCCGCCAGGTCGCGGTCGTGCCGTTCGCCCGGATCCAGAGCGTGCGGGTCCGCCAGGGGCCGGTGCAGCGGCGCCTCGGGCTGGCGTCGGTGTACGTCGACGGGGCGCAGGGTGCCCAGGGCTGGGTGGCGCCGCACCGCGGCGCCGCCGACGCGCATGAGCTGGTCCAGGTCCTGGCCGCCCGCGCCCGTGCGCTACGCCGTACCGAGGACACCTCGCCGGTCCCGGTCCACCTGTCAACTCACCGCCCGCGATAACTGATCGACGGGTGGCTGACAAAGGCTCAGTAGGCGTCGGGCGGGACGTAGACGCCCCACACCTCCCGCAGCGCGTTGCAGACCTCGCCGGCGGTGGCGCGTGCCTGCAGCGCGCGCTTCATCGTATAGAGCACGTTGTCGTCACCGGCGGCGGCGCCCTGCAGCTCGGCCAGGGCGGCGGCGCACGCGTCGCTGTCGCGCTCCGCGCGCAGCTTGGCCAGCCGCTCGGCCTGCTCGACCTCGATCGCCGGGTCGACCCGCAGCGGCTGGTAGGGCTCCTCGTCGGTGGTCCTGAACCGGTTGACCCCCACGACCACGCGCTCGTCGCTGTCGATCTGCTGGGCGATGCGGTACGCCGACTTCTCGATCTCGTTCTTCTGGAAGCCGCGTTCGATGGCCGCCACGGCCCCCCCGAGCTCCTCGACCTGGTCCATCAGCGCCAGTGCCGCCGACTCCAGCTCGTCGGTCAGCGTCTCGACGGCGTACGACCCGGCGAAGGGGTCGACGGTCTTGGTCACGTCGGTCTCGTACGCGAGCACCTGCTGCGTGCGCAGGGCCAGCCGCGCCGCCTTCTCCGTCGGCAGCGCGATCGCCTCGTCGTAGGAGTTGGTGTGCAGTGACTGGGTGCCGCCGAGCACCGCCGCCAGCGCCTGCACCGCGACCCGCACGAGGTTGACCTCCGGCTGCTGCGCAGTCAGCTGCACCCCGGCGGTCTGGGTGTGGAACCGGAGCATCGTCGACTTGGGGTTCGTCGCCCCGAACTCCTCGCGCATGACCCGTGCCCAGATCCGGCGGGCCGCGCGGAACTTCGCCACCTCCTCCAGCAGCGTCGTCCGTGAGACGAAGAAGAACGCCAGCCGCGGCGCGAACTCGTCGACGTCCTGGCCGCTGCGCAGCGCCGCCCGGACGTACTCGATCCCGTCGGCCAGCGTGAACGCGACCTCCTGCACCGGCGTCGCGCCGGCCTCGGCCATGTGGTAGCCGGAGATCGAGATGGTGTTCCAGCGCGGGATCTCGCTCCGGCAGTAGCGGAAGATGTCGGTGGTGAGGCGCAGCGAGTGCTTCGGCGGGTAGATGTACGTGCCGCGGGCGATGTACTCCTTGAGCACGTCGTTCTGGATCGTGCCGGTGAGCTGGCGTCCGGACACGCCCTGCTCCTCGGCGACGATCTGGTACATCAGCAGCAGCAGCGCCGCGGGCGCGTTGATCGTCATCGACGTCGACACCTGGTCCAGCGGGATGCCGTCGAAGAGCAGCCGCATGTCCTCGATGGAGTCGATCGCGACACCGACCCTGCCCACCTCGCCGTGCGCGGCCGGCGCGTCGGAGTCGTGACCCATCTGGGTCGGTAGGTCGAACGCGACCGACAGCCCGGCGGTGCCGTGCTCGATGAGCTGGTGGTAGCGGCGGTTGGACTCCGCGGCGGTGCCGAACCCGGCGTACTGGCGCATCGTCCACGGGCGGCCGGTGTACATCGACGGGTAGACACCGCGGGTGTAGGGGTACTCCCCGGGAGCGCCCAGCTGTGCCGCGGGATCCCAGCCGTCGAGCGCCTCCGGACCGTAGAGCGGCTCGAACGGCAGGCCGGACTCGGTCTCGCGGGTCATGCGGGCAGAGTACGGCGCGCGGCGCGGCCGCCCCGCCTCGGCCGCCGTCAACCTGTCAGCCAGCTGTCGACCGGCCGGCGCGCGCACCGGGCTGCCAGTGCGCGGTACGCCGGCTGCTGCTCAGCGTCCGGCGTTGTCGCCGGTCAGTCGGCGGCCCGCCACGCCCGCCAGCCCAGCCGCCCGAGCACGCCGGCGATGCCGATGTTGGCCACGATCAGGCCAGTGTGGGCGACGTAGTAACCGACCGGGCGACCCTCGGTCGCGGCCAGGTTGCGGGCGAACTGGGACCAGGTGACGACGTTCCACACGGCGACCCCGAGCAGGATCGCGGCATGCTTGCGGTGCAGCTTCACAGCGCCCATTGTCGCCGCCGGCGCCGCAGCCATGCCCAGGTGGTTGTCGCACCGATCACGACACCGGCGAGCAGGGTCGTCCGGTGGATCCGGTGCTGTCGCTGCTGCGCCGGACCGTTCGGGGGGGCGGACCGCTCGCCGTGGGTGCCGACCTCCGGTCCGGCCAGCGCCGTGCGCGCCTCCGGGGCGGTGTAGGCCCACGCCGCACCGAGCATCGCGATCCGCGCGAAGTAGTTGATCCAGACCAGCAGCACCAGGGACGTACCGAGGACGGCCGTGGCGGGGTTATCCGTGGTGAGGGAGATCAGCTGCGACGCGACCAGCTTCAGCGCCTCGAACGCGACCGCGGCCAGCACGGCTCCCTTCAGCAGCGCGGCACGCGGCACGTCGGGGACCAGCAGGATGCCGAACATGACGAGGAACAGCAGCGTGCTCGCCGCCACGCCGAGGGCGACGCCGAGCCCGCGCAGCAACAGGTCGAGGCCGGGTACGCCGGTAAGGCCCAGCCAGCCCAGGATCGCCTCGGTCAGCGCCACCACCGCAGCGGACAGCGACACCGACACGAGGAGGACGGCCCCGATCGCGACCAGCGCCAGCAGGTCGACGGCCTTGCCGGCCACCAGGCCGCGCTGCTGCTCGCGGGGGACGCAGAAGACGTCCTGCAGGCTCGTGCGCAACGCCGAGACCCAACCGAGGCCGGTGTAGAGCAGCCCGACCGCGCCCAGCACGCCGACGGTGCCGGCCGCGTCGACGAACGTGCCGACGTCGATGGTCGCGCTCTCCCCCCGTCCCACCAGCCCCGGGAACAGCGACTCGAGCGCTGCCACGAGCCGGTCGCGCGCGTCCGGGTAGACCCGGGCGACGATCCCCATGACGCCGAAGGACAGCGCGAGCACCGGGAAGAACGACAGGTAGCCGAAGAACGTCACCGCACCGGCCAGGATGTTCGCCTGCACGCCGCCGTAGTGCTGCACCGCCCGCACGACGTGGTCCGCGACCGGGCTGCGCCGCCGGGTGGTGGCGACCCCGCGCCTTGCCCGGTCGAGGACCGCCGTCACATCGGCGCCTGCCGCGCGAGCGCGAACGAGCGCTGCGAGCGCCAGACCTGGTCCTCTCCGTGCACGTAGAGGTGGAACTCCACGACGTCGAAGCAGCACTCGTAGTCCGCCAGGGCGTGGAACGCCCGGTCCAGCGCGTCGTCTTCGACGTCGTGCGCCACGGTGACGTGCGGGTGGTAGGGGAACCGCAGCTCCTGGTGCAGGAGGTCGGAACGGACGTCGGCGGCCAGCAGTTCGCACGCCGAGATGCCTTCGGCCACCGCGACGAACACGACCGGCGACACCGGCCGGAACGTCGCCGTGCCGCGCAGCTTCATCCGGAACCGCGGGTGGCGGCTGGCGACCAGCTCCAGGTGCTTCTCGATCTGCTCCATGTCGTCGGCGGCGACGGGCGTCGGCGGCAGCAGCGTCAGGTGCGTGGGAATGGTCCCGGCCCGCTGGTCACCGAAGGCGGCGCGGTGCCGACGAAGCTGTGAGCCGTACGGCTCGGGGATGGCGATGGCCACGCCGATCGTCGACACCCCGGGCACTCTACCGAGTCACCGGGTGGCGCGGACCAAGCCGATCCGGTCGTAGACGTCGGTCAGCGTGCGATCTGCGACGTCCCGCGCGCGCGCCGCTCCGGCCGCCAGCACCCGGTCCAGCTCTTGGCGGTCGTCCAGCAGCTCGAAGGTCCGGGCCCGGAACGGCGTCACGAAGTCGGTCACCACGGCGGCAAGGTCCTTCTTCAGGTCGCCGTAGCCGCGCCCGTCGTACTCCTTCTCCAGGGCCTGGACCGTGGTGTCCGTCAACGTGGAGTAGATCGTGAGCAGGTTCGAGATGCCCGCCTTGCCGGCGGGGTCGAACCGGATCTCGCGCCCGGAGTCGGTCACCGCCGACCGGATCTTCTTGGCCGACACGGCCGGCTCGTCGAGCAGGAACACGCAGCCGGGGCCGGCCAGGCTCTTGCTCATCTGCTTCTCGGGCGTCTGCAGGTCGAGGATCTTCGCGGTCTCCTTGACGATGTAGGCCTCGGGGACGGTGAACGTGTCGCCGAAACGGGAGTTGAACCGGGACGCGAGGTCGCGGGTGAGCTCGAGGTGCTGGCGCTGGTCCTCGCCCACCGGCACCTGGTCCGCCTGGTAGATGAGGATGTCCGCGGCCTGCAGGACCGGGTAGGTGAACAGGCCCACCGTCGCCCG
>JALYMZ010000182.1 GCA_030773435.1 Actinomycetota bacterium
CCATCCACCGCGGCACCTTCCGCAGCGTCACCGACCTGAACAAGGCCATCCGCGCCTTCATCACCGGCTGGAACGCCCGGGCCCACCCCTTCGTCTGGACCAAGACCGCCGACCAGATCCTCGCGAACGCCGACCGAAAGAAGACTTCGAACACGCCGCACTAGGAGCGCTGTACCGGCACCCTCTACCGGCTCGTCGACGCCGCCTATGAGTAGCGCAGTGGCGAGCGGAGCAGGTTGACCTGCCGCTCCCATCAGGACCAGATCAGGCCCTGATGGGAGCGAGCGAGGACCTTCAAATCGGCGAGTTCGCTGCCCGCCGTGCTGGGGGCGGGCAGCGGCGGGCCGGTCGGCAGGTCCTCGCCGGGCTCCGTCGCTCCAGCGGCGGTGGTCTGCGTCTGCAGGCGGGCTGTGATCGCGGGTTCGGTCTGGGCCCAAACGGAGGCGGCGGCGAGGTAGCGGTAGGTCCACTCCTCGGCGAGCTTGCGGGTCTCGCAGGACACCAGCGGGATCGTGGGCCAGCGGACCTGCGGCTCGGCCAGGCCGTCAGCGACCAGGGCCGGCCGGACCCGCTCCAGGGTGAAGACCTGGCTGTAGCGGTCCTCGACGACGACCGCGGCGCGGGGGAGCGCGGCGAGCTCACCGAGGGCGTAGCGCAGGCGGCCGCTGGTCAGGCTGCTCACCAGGTCGGGCAGCGACTTGCGCTCGACCGCGGCCACCACCCGCCCGTGTAGCTGGACGGCGTAGTTCCGCAGGGCAGGGCCTGCCGGACCGTTCGGACCTGCTGTCCTGCGAACGCGTAGGGGTAGCGCTCGTGCGCGTCAACGAGGATCTCCAGGTCGGGGATCGCGGCGGCGCGGGCGGTGGGCAGGCGCACGTCGGGGCGGGCCTGCTTGCGGGTGCGGGGCGACTGCCAGAAAACCACCTCGCGGCCGCGGGCGGTGGTGAACACGATCTGGGAGCGGGCCTCCCAGCCGCGGTCGGCGACGACGTCGATCGCCGCGCCGCGGCGGGCGCAGGCGCGCAGCGGCACCCGCTCCACCAGCTCCGGCTCGTCCGGCCAGTCATTGGCCGGGACGGGATGGCAGTACAGCGCGCTGGTCCGCGGCCAGGTGCCCTTGGTGCGGAACACCAGCCCGGGGCCGAGCGGCACCCGCAGCAGGTAGGGCAGGGTGCTGTCCGGGTCGGGGTTGCGGGCGATCAGCAGGTCCACGGTTACGACGTCCCGGTCCCGCTCAGCGCGGGGACGCTGCCCGCGGTCCGTACCCGTCGCGAAGCACGGTCTGGATGTGGGCGTCCCAGGCCGGCCACCAGGCTTCGTCGGGCTCGCGGGGTGCGACGCCGGACAGCGGTCCGGTCGGGGGGTGCAGCACGGCGAGGTACTCCGGGCCCCGCCAGCCGCATGCGCACTCCGCGACCCAGCCGAGCACCGGCTCTGCGCCGGCGTACCGCAGGTCGTCGCCCGGCTTCGCGGGGGTCCCCGAGTAGGAGCTGGTGGTCGCGCCGTCGAGCAGCACGGCGGCCAGCACGCCCTCGTGGGCGAGCGCGACGCCGCGCGGGTCGGTGGCGGGGTCGTCGTAGACCATGCCCATGCGCAGGCTCCTTCGAGCAGTCGCCGGTCAGGCCGGGTCGGCCGCGGTGAGCGGCACGGCCGGGCGGGGCGGCAGGTGCCGGTACAGCGTGGTCCGCGCGATGCCGGTCTTGGTGACGATCTCGGCGATGGTCTGCCCGGCGTTGCGCAGGTGGGTGGCGTAGGCGAGCCGGTCGGGGTCGACGACGCTGGGCCGGCCGACGGGGCGGCCTTTCGCGGCGGCGACGGCGCGGGCGTGCGCGGCGCGCTCGAGGGCGTAGGTGCGTTCCATCTGCGCGAACAGCGCGAGCAGCACCACCGCGAGGGAGGCCATCGGGTCGTCCGGGCGGCTGGAGTCCACGCGGATCGGGTCGGCGAGGTTGCGCAACCCGACGCCGCGCTCGGTGAGGTCGTGGATGAGGTTCAAGGTGTCCCGCACGGTGTTAACGAACTGGGACGGGTGACGGGGCGGGTGGAACGGCACGCCAGGCGGTTCACTACGCCGGGGTTGCCGGCGAAGCGGCGTCCTCAGACAGCTGCTGCTGGACGAGCTGCAGCACCGCGACCCGCTCGGCTTCGACCAGTGGCGCCGGTGCGCCCCCGACCAACCCCGGCCCGGCACCTGCGCACCGACCGGGACGTCACCACCTGACGGTGCCGACCGGCACGGTCAGGGCACCACGCTCGGCACCGAGCGCGAGGAGGACCAGCGTGACCACCACCAGCCGGGGCAGCGGGCGACTGCTGAACCCGCTGCGCGAATTCCTGCACACCGAGGCCGCTGGCGGCGTCGTGCTCGCCGTTGCCGCCGCGGTCGCACTGATCTGGGCCAACAGCCCGCTGGCGGGCAGCTACGACGCGCTGTGGCACCGGGAGCTCACCCTCGGCGTCGGACCCGCCGCCATCACCGAGGACCTGCAGCACTGGGTCAACGACGGCCTCATGGCAGTGTTCTTCTTCGTCGTCGGCCTGGAAATCAAGCGGGAGCTGGTCACCGGCGAGCTGCGCGATCCCCGCGCGGCGCTGCTGCCCGTGCTCGCCGCCGCCGGCGGCGTGGTGCTGCCGGCGCTGCTGTTCCTCGCCGTCACCCGCGGCACCCCAGCCGCTGTCGGCTGGGGCATCCCGATGGCCACCGACATCGCGTTCGCGCTCGGCGTGCTGGCGCTGCTCGGGTCCCGGGTGCCGATCGGCGCCAAGCTGTTCCTGCTCACCATCGCCATCGTCGACGACGTCATCGCCATCACCGTCATCGCGGTCGTGTACAGCGACAGCATCTCCACCGGCTGGCTCGGCGCCGCCGCCGTCGGTCTCCTGCTCGTCACAGCGCTGCGCACCCTCGGTGTCACGGCGATCTGGCCGTACGTCCCGGTCGGGATCGCCGTGTGGGTCGCCACGCTGGAGTCCGGCGTGCACGCCACGATCGCCGGCGTCGCGCTCGGGCTGCTCACCCCCGCTCGGCCGGTCGGCGGGCGCAACGTGCTCGAACTGCTCGAGCACCGGCTGCACCCGCTGTCGGCGTTTCTCATCGTGCCGCTGTTCGCGCTCGCCAACGCCGGTGTCGCGGTCACCGCCGACGCGTTAACCGCTCCGGGCGCCGCAGGGTTGGCCCGGCGCGGTCGCGCTGGGTCAGGTGGCCGGCAAGGTGCTAGGCATCGCCGGCACCACCCTGCTCGCTCGCCGGCTGCGGCTCGGCGTGCTGCCCGAGGGGGTGACCGCCCGGTACGTGTGGGGCCTGGCCGCTCTGGCCGGGATCGGCTTCACCGTGTCGCTGTTCATCGCCGACCTCGCCTACGACGCCCCTGCGCTCACCGACACCGCCAAGATCGGTATTCTCGGCGGCTCGCTGCTCGCCGCGCTGCTCGGCGCGGGCATTCTGTTCCCCGGCCGACCCTCGCCGACCAGCCGCCGCGCCAGCTCCGCTGAGCAGCATCAGCGTCATGACGATCCGGCGCCGGGTGGGTGACGATCGCCTCGGCCTCCGACGTGGTGAAGCCGGTGCCGGTGAAGGCGGACCGAGCCTGGAACCGGGCGTGGTTCAGGGACATACCGGTCATGGTCAAGGCCACCGTCGCCACCCGGGTGATCAGCAGACCGAGGGTGACCACGACGATGAGTGAGACAACGGCGGCCATCGGGCGTAGCAGCGTAGTAGTGCTGGCGTGTGCCGCTGTGGCTCATCAACGAACGCGACGGTTGCTGTGCCGAAGGGGGTTGTCCTGTGGTGAGGCCCTCGACGCCGGCAGGGGGTTCTGCTGGGTGAGGGCGGAGGCGCGCTGAACTCGGAGGTCTGGTGTGTGGGCCTGCGCGTGAGGCGGCACGTCGGCGGGCGCGGGCAGTGCCCACTCGGTCTCGTAGCTGTACGCATGGAAGTCGGGTGTGCTGTTTCCCGATGTGGAGATCAGTCGGTCGTGGAGCTGCACCTCGGGTACGCGCTCGTCGGCGCGCTGGCTGTCCTGGTCGCGTTCTTCACCACCCGGATTCGGGAGCTGCCGGTCAGCGAGCCGCTGCTCGCGCTGCTGCTCGGGGTGCTCGTGGGGCCGGTCGCGCTGAACGTCGTCGACGTCGGGGACGAGCACCGGGCACCGCTGTTCCTCGAGGCGTCCCGGGCGCTGCTCGCGGTGGCGCTCATGGCCGTCGCTCTGCGGTTCCCGCTGCGCGACCTGCGGCCGCTCCTGCGTCCGGGGGCAGTGCTCGTCGTCGTCGCGATGCTCGGCATGGCCGCGATCAGCACCGGGCTCGTGGCGCTCATCCTCGGTCTGCCGCTCGCGCTCGCCGCGCTGGCCGGCGCTTGCATCACCCCGACCGACCCGGTCCTCGCTAGCTCGGTCGTGTCCGGCGGGCCAGCCGAGCGGGACCTGCCGGCCCGCACACGACAGCTGCTCAGCCTGGAGTCGGGCAGCAACGACGGGCTCGCGTACGTGCTCGTCGTTCTGACGCTCTCGATCGTGCTGCACCATGGGCTTGCCGGAGCCATGGGGCACGTGGCGTACGCAGTGCTGGCCGCGGTGGGAATCGGCGCGGTGCTGGTGAGGTCGCCGGCCGGGGGATGAACCGGTCGGCGAAGCGGCATGAACTCGACAGCGGAACGCTGTTCGTCTTCACGATCGTGCTCGCCGTGGCGGCTCTCGGGATCGCCCGGGTCGCGCGCACCGACGGGGTGCTCGCGGTGTTCGTCAGCGGCCTGGCGTACAACCGGGTGCTGCCGGGTTACGTGCGGTTCGCGACGTCCTACGGGTTCCGCCCGGACTTCTGCGAGGCGGCGGACCCGGAGTCCAAGGGCGTGGTGGAGGCCCTCGTGGGCTACGCCAAGCGGGACCTGGCGGTCTGGCTGGAGG
>JALYMZ010000183.1 GCA_030773435.1 Actinomycetota bacterium
TGCTTGCCCTTCGAGCTCGGGAGCAGCGGCTCGATCAGCGCCCACTGCTCCTCAGTCAAGATGTGATCACGAGACATGACCCGACCATCCCGCAGATCCACGCCAGGACTTGGGGGACACGCCCTAGACGCCTTCCCGGCGCTCGAGCGGGCCGGACCCGAGGAGGGGGGCGCGGTGCGGGTCAGGGATAACTCCTGCCTCGGACTGACGGACACCTCGATGCTACATCCGGATGTCCGGATACACCATGCGGCGGTCCGGCTTGTCCGTCCGTGAGGGTCATGGCCACCCCGCGGTCGTCGAGCGCTTCATGCGCCGCCGACAGGTCCTCGCGAGCGGTCGATTCGGCCTAGACCTTCAGCTCGTGGAAGGCCTTGAGCCAGCCTTCGTGTTGTAGGTCGGGAACTGGGCGACCTGGTCGCGCAGCCGCTCGATCGGCAGCTGCTCGCGCACGGCCAGCGCGGCGGTGTGGATCCACTCGCTGGCTTGCGGGCCGACGGCCCAGGCGCCGATCAGGACGCGGCGGTCGGTGTCGGCGAGGACGCCGAGGTGTCCGCGCGGGTTGTTCTCGTAGGTCCAAGGCCGGGCGATCGCTTGGCTGAGGTCGACCTCGGCGGAAGCGAGCGACAGGCCCTGCTGCTGGGCCTGTTCGGTGGTCAGGCCGACCGCGGCCACCTCGGGGTCGGCGAACACGACCCGCGGTATGCCCTCGTAGCGGGCGGTGCGGTCGGTGCCGGTGATGTTGTCGGCGACGACCCGCGCCATGTACATCGCGACGTGCGTGAACGGCATGACGCCGGTGACGTCCCCCAGCGCCCAAACGCCGCTGCCGGCCCGGCAGTGGTCGTCGACGACGACCTCGCCGCGCTCGCCGAGCTCGATACCGACGTTCTCCAGGCCCAGGTCGGCGGCGCGGGGGGTGCGACCGGTGCCGACGATGATGACGTCGCAGCGCACCTGATCGCCGCTGTCGAGCTCGACGACAGTGTCAGTCCCGTCGCGACGAGCACGGACAGCGCTGGTGCTCGTCCGAACGTCGATGCCCTCCTCGCGCAGGTACTGCTCGGTCAGCTCGCCCGGCCGTGGGTCCTCGCGCGACAGCAGCCGGCCGGACCGTTCCAGGATGGTGACCCGGGCGCCGTAGCGGCGCAGGAACAACCCGAGCTCCACGCCGACGGCGCTCCCGCCGATCATCACGACGCGCTGGGGGGTCTCACGCAGCGTGGTGGCCTCGCGGTTGGTCCACACCGGCACCTCGTCCAGGCCCTCGACCGGCGGAACCACCGCGTCCGAGCCGGTCGCGACGATGATGTGCTCGCCCGTCAGTGTCCGCCCGTCCACCTCCACCCGACCGGGGCCGCTGATGCGCGCAGCGCTCTTGATCACGGTCGCGCCTGACTTCTCGTACCCCGTGACCTGCCTGCTGTCGTAGAGGTTGTGGATCATGTAGTCGCGGTAGTCGCGGGTCGCCGGCCAGTCCAGCTCCGCACCCCCGACTCCCTCGGCCCGCGCGACCCCGACCTTGGCCTCCGGGGGGCGCAGCAGCGTCTTGGACGGGATGCACGCCCAGTAGCCGCACTCGCCGCCGATCAGCTCCCGCTCGATCACCGCGACCCGCTTACCGCGCTCGAGCAGCTGGCTGGCAGCGACCTCACCGCCCGGACCCATGCCGATCACGATCACGTCGAAGTTTTCCGTCATGCGGTCTCCTGTTCGTCGGTGGCAACGCCCTCAGTGGGGGCCGTGCCTTCGCTGGGCGGACAGGGCGGGCGGCGCCCCGGACCGCATCGGCTCAGTCGGGTGAGGCCGGCGGTGGGGGGTCTGGAAGCACGACGGCGGCGAGCCCGCGGTCGGCCAGCGCCTCCAACGCCGCCGACAGGTCGTCGTCGTGGCCCGGGGACACCAGCACGACCGCCGTTGCCTGCTCGGGGTCGACGTCGAGAGCGAGCAGCCCCGGCCAGGAGTCGATCTCCTCCAGCAGGACATCAACGCGCGTGACGGCGCGGCATCCCCAGCCGAATGACGGGCCGTCCAGCTCAGGCACGTCCAGCACGACCTGCCGCTGTCCGCCGGCCGCTGAGCTCATGCGCAGCAGCTGGTCGGCATGTCCGACCGGAACAGCCCGGCGGCGATGCGCAGGGCCTCGGCCATCGTCAGGTACGGCGCCCAGGTGTCGGCGAGGTCGTCGACGGTGAGGCCGAACTTGATCGCGTAGGTGGCGGCGAGCATCACGTCGCCCGCGCCGTCGAGCGCCGCGTGTACGCCCAGGATCTTGCGGGTGTCGGCGTCGATGACGATCTTGAGGGCGCCGCGGGTGTCGCGGTTCGCCAGCGCCCGCGGGATGTCCTGCGCGCCGAGCACCCGGCAGTCACAGGAGTGCCCGGCAACCAGGGCCTGCTCCTCGGTCAGCCCGGCGGAGCCGAGCTGCGGCGTTGTGAACGTGACGCTGGGCAGGCCGCGGTAGTCGACGGTCACCGGCTCGCCGAGCGCGCTGGCGGCGGCGACGTGCCCGGTCTGCGCGGCGACGTACACGTACTGCGGCGCCCCGGACACGTCGCCGGCGGCGAAGATCCGCGGGTTGCTGGTGCGCTGGT
>JALYMZ010000184.1 GCA_030773435.1 Actinomycetota bacterium
CGGGTGCAGTACGTCGACCAGCACGGCCGCCGCAAGGAGCTCCTCATCGGCCCGTTGCGCGTCGACGACGGGTGGGTCACGGCGCTCGACCCGCGGTCGGAGACGAAGGTCACCCTGCCCGCGCACCGCATCAGCGCCGTCTCGCCGGGCGGGTGACCGCAGCCCCGAGGCCCGCCTGCTGGCGCCGACGCGGCGGCACCGTGGCGGCACCGTGGCGGCGGTGTGGCTCCGCGGCAGCCCAGCCTCGGGTAACTTCTCCGTGCTCTGACCCGTGCGTCTTACCTAGCCCTGGCTCCATCGTGGTGGCGGTGTCGACCCACGGGGTCGCGGGGCGGTCGATGGGACCACGAGACGACGGCACCGGCGGCCATCCGCCGCTGACCGCACCGGCTGACCACGGCCGACGTAACATCTCGGGATGGACTTTGTCCGTTACGCCGAACGCGCCGCAGCGCTGGTCAACGCACCTCTGTCCGACGTCGATGACCTGCGGCAGTTCCTGGCGGACCGGGCGTGGCTCCTGCCCGACGTGCGAGCGGACGACGCGGCGGCACTGGCTCGCCTGCAGCACCGGCTGCGTTCGGTGTTCGAAGCGTCGCAGAGGGGCGACGAGGCGACTGTGGTCGCCGGCATCAACGAACTGCTGGCCGCGCACCCGATCACGCCGTACGTCGCCGGGCACGACGCGCAGTCCTGGCATCTGCACGTCTCCGACCGTTCGTCGTCGGTGGCCGACCTGCTCGCGGCCGAGGCGCTGATGGGCCTGGCCATCCTCGTCTGCGACCTCGACGCCACCCGGCTCGGCGTGTGCCGG
The DNA here is from genome assembly GCA_030773435.1 of Actinomycetota bacterium. Taxonomy (GTDB): domain Bacteria; phylum Actinomycetota; class Actinomycetes; order Propionibacteriales; family Nocardioidaceae; genus JALYMZ01. Next base: position 815 of record JALYMZ010000184.1, read on the forward strand.
GCGGACCCGTGCCGACATGTCTTCGTGGACACCTCCCCGAACCAGTCGCGCCGCTACTGCTCGGACCGCTGCTCCTCCCGGGCCAACGTCGCGGCCTACCGCGCCCGCCGACGGGCGGAGGCGCAGGGCGTCGCGGCGGCCGCCAAGGCGTCCACCGCATGACCGGCGGACCGCTCATCGTCCAGTCCGACAAGACGCTGCTGCTCGAGGTGGAGCATCCTCGAGCCGCCGAGTGCCGCAAGGCCATCGCGCCGTTCGCCGAGCTCGAGCGCTCCCCCGAACACATCCACACCTACCGCCTCGCCCCGCTCGGGCTGTGGAACGCACGGGCCGCCGGGTACGACGCCGAGCAGGTGGTGGACGCGCTGCTGACCTACGCCCGCTACCCGGTCCCCCATGCGCTGCTCGTCGACGTCGCCGAGACCATGGCCCGGTTCGGACGACTGCGTCTCGAGCACCACCCCGCGCACGGGCTGGTGCTCACCTCGAGCGACCACGCGGTGCTCGCGGAGGTGCTGCGCAGCAAAGGAATCCGGCCGATGGTCGCGGCGTCCGTCGGCGACGACGCGGTGGCAGTGCACCCGTCGGAGCGCGGCAACATCAAGCAGGCGCTGATCAAGCTCGGCTGGCCCGCCGAAGACACCGCCGGCTACGTCGACGGCGAGGCCCACCCGATCGCTCTCGTCGAGCACGGCTGGGCGCTGCGGCCCTACCAGCGCGAGGCGGCCGAGTCGTTCTGGCACGGCGGGTCCGGCGTCGTCGTACTGCCCTGTGGCGCCGGCAAGACCCTCGTCGGCGCGGCCGCGATGGCGCACGTGCGGGCGACCACGCTGGTGCTGGTCACCAACACGGTGGCCGCGCGGCAGTGGAAGGACGAGCTGGTACGCCGGACGTCGCTGTCCGCCGACGAGATCGGCGAGTACACCGGGTCCCGGAAGGGGGTCCGGCCGGTCACCATCGCGACGTACCAGGTGATGACCGCGCGCCGCAACGGCGTCTACCGCCACCTCGAGCTGCTCGACGCCCGCGACTGGGGCCTGATCGTGTACGACGAGGTGCACCTCCTGCCCGCACCGGTGTTCCGACTGACCGCGGAGCTGCAGGCGCGGCGGCGGCTGGGACTGACCGCGACGCTGGTCCGCGAGGACGGCCGGGAGTCCGACGTGTTCTCGCTGATCGGGCCGAAGCGCTACGACGCACCCTGGAAGGACGTGGAGGCGCAGGGCTGGATCGCACCGGCCGACTGCGTCGAGGTCCGGGTGACGCTGACGGACTCCGAGCGGCTGGCCTACGCGACTGCCGAGCGGGAGGACAAGTACCGGCTCGCCGCGTCCTCCGCCACCAAGGACCGGGTGGTGGCACGGCTGGTGGAGCAGCACCGAGGCGAGCCGACGCTGGTGATCGGGCAGTACATCGACCAACTGGACCACCTCGCCGTCATGCTGGACGCGCCGGTGGTCAAGGGCGAGACCACGGTCAAGGAACGGCAGCGGCTGTTCGCCGCCTTCCGTGCCGGCGAGATCCCGCTGCTCGTGGTGAGCAAGGTGGGCAACTTCTCGGTCGACCTGCCGGAGGCCAGCGTCGCGATCCAGGTGTCGGGCACGTTCGGGTCCCGCCAGGAGGAAGCGCAGCGGCTGGGCCGGCTACTGCGGCCCAAGGCGGACCGGCGGACCGCGCGGTTCTACGCCGTCGTCGCGCGCGACACCGCCGACGCCGACTTCGCCGCACACCGGCAGCGGTTCCTCGCCGAGCAGGGCTACGCCTACCGCATCGTCGACGCCGACGCCGTGCTCGGCGGGCAGGAGCCACCGCAGCGCTGACCGCCCACCCCGCGTGCGCCCGGTGGCTACCCTGCGCACATGCGAGCAACCGTGATCCACGGCCCCCGCGACATCCGTGTGGAGAACGTCCCGGACCCGAAGCTCCTGCGCCCGACCGACGCCGTGGTCCGGGTGGTCGCCGCGTGCGTGTGCGGCTCGGACCTGTGGCCCTACCGCGGGGTCACCGAGACCCGGCGCCCGGCCCGGATCGGCCACGAGTTCGTCGGCGTCGTGGAGGAGGTCGGCGCGGACGTCGCGACGCTGCGCACCGGCGACTTCGTCGTCGCGCCGTTCGCGCTGAGCGACAACACGTGCGTGCACTGCCGCCACGGCGTACACACCTCCTGCCGGCACGGCGCCTGGTGGGGCGGCGAGGACGAGCACGGCCTGCCGGTCGACGCCGGACAGGGCGAGGCCCTGCGGGTGGCGATGGCCGACGGCACGCTGGTCGCCACACCGGAGCACCCCGACCCGGCGATGGTGCCCAGCCTGCTAGCGCTGTCCGACGTGATGGGCACCGGGCACCACGCCGCGCTGGCGGCGCGCGTCGGTCCCGGCGACACCGTGGCCGTCGTCGGCGACGGTGCCGTCGGGCTGTGCGCGGTGCTCGCCGCGCGACGGCTCGGGGCGGAGCGCATCGTCGCGATGTCGCGGCACGCCGACCGGCAGGCACTCGCCCGGGAGTTCGGCGCGACCGACGTGGTGGCCGAGCGCGGCGCCGAGGGCGTCACCCGGGTCGAGGACCTGCTCGGCGGTGTCGGGGTGGACGCGGCGCTGGAGTGCGTGGGGACGAAGGAGTCGATGGAGCAGGCGATCGACGTCGCCCGACCCGGTGGTCGGGTGGGCTTCGTGGGGGTTCCGGCCGGTGGTGCGGAGCTGCCCATCGGTACGCTCTTCGCCAAGAACGTGGGAGTCGCCGGCGGCGTCGCACCGGTTCGGGCCTACCTCGAAGAGCTGCTCGGCGAGGTCTGGGCGGGCCGGCTGGAGCCGGGCCGCGTGTTCGACCTCGAGCTGCGGCTGGAGCAGGTCGCCGAGGCGTACGCCGCGATGGACCAGCGCCGCTCGATCAAGACCCGGCTGCGCCCCTGAACCGCCGCCGCCCCGCTGTGGAGAACTCGCGCGTAACGCGCCACGTCGTCGCGTCGTTGTAGTGTTCACGCGCGCTGCGCGCCACGACCTGGCGTGCGCGCCCCCCGCGCCATCCCCAACGAAGGGATCCGTCCGTGTCCACCATGACGCGAGGTTCCGTCGGCCTCATCCTGGCCACCGCCCTGCTCGCCACCCCCGGGATGGCCAGCGCCGGCCCCAGCGACGTGTCGATCGACACCGTCGGGGGGCAACCGGTGCAGGACGGCAGCGTCCGCAACCCGCTGTCCGGGCCGGTACAGGTGAGCGGGACCGCCGCCCCCGGCACCGGCGACGGCGACCAGTCGCAGGCACAGCCGCTGGTCGCCGATGCCGGCGACAGCTCGTTCGTGGCGGTCGGCGAGCCGGCCGTGCTGCTGGGCGCGGGGTACGGCGGCGCCGAGCCGTACAGCTTCTCGTGGAGCAACGACACCGGCCGGATCGAGGGCGCCGACGCCGCCACCGCGCAGCTCGACACCACGGGCATGGCACCGGGCACGCACGACGTCCGGCTGAGGATCACCGACGCGGCCGGAGCGGCGGCCACCGATACCGTGCGGGTGGTCGTCTACGAGGTCACGCGGAGCACGCTGCTCGACCAGACCAAGACCGACGCGGCGCCGGGCACCACGGTGACCGGCGAGACGGTGAAGTTCCCGTTCGACGTTCCCGCCGGGACCACCCGGCTGACGGTCGACCTCACCTGGGGCATCGAGGTCAACGACTACGACCTGCGTGTGCTCGACCCGCAGGGTCGCGTGGCCGCGTCCTCAGGGCACGCGCCGCCGGAGTTCGAGTCGGCGTCGGTGGCGGACCCGCAGGCCGGTAGCTGGACCGCGGTGGCGGACAAGTACGCGACCGTCGCCGACGAGGTGCGCGCCGTCGTGACCGCCGAGCGGGCGCCGGTCGACCCGCGCCCGCGCGTGCAGTCCGGGGGTCCGTACAGCTTCGTCATCGGCGAGTCCCAGCACCTGGACGGCACGGTCACCGGGGGCACCGCGCCGGTGGACGTCGGCTGGGACCTCGACGGCGACGGTGTGTTCGAGGCCGCCGGCGCCGACGTCACCGCCGACCTGCCGCAGGGTCGCCATCTGGTGACGCTCAAGGCAACCGACGCCAACGGGCTGGAGCGCCGCGAGACCACCTCGGTCCTCGTCGCCGACCCGGCGCGGCTGGCGCAGGAGACGACCGCGGTCACGGTGATCGGGGTCGCCGACACCGGCATCAACCCGTACCACTTCGAGTTCTCCGCGGCGGCGTACCCGGACCCCGACGTGCTGGCCCTGACCGACAACTTCACCCGGCACCCCTCGGAGTACATCCCCGGCTACCCGGCCGACACCCAGAGCCTCGACATCACCCACGGCCAGGGCTACTTCCCCGCGCAGGACCGCGCGGTCTGGGACGGCAACACCACGATCAAGGCCGAGGAGATGTACTGGATCCCCGGCACCAAGATCGTCGGCGCGATCGACGCCGGCGGGTCCACCGGGGCGACGTCCGGCGCGGACCCGCACCCGATCCTGGACGACAACGGGCACGGCTCGGGGTCGGCGTCGGTCTCGGCCGGCAACCGCTACGGCTACTGCCCGACCTGCCTGCTCGTCGTGGTCGAGGCGCTCGACGAGACCGTGGTGGCGAAGCTGCCCTGGGTCGACATCTCCACCAACAGCTTCGGGTACATCGCTGGCCTGCCGATCGGCCCGCTGGTCGGCCCCAGCGAGGAGACCCGCGCGGCGGCGGAGCGCGGCCAGACCACGCTGTTCGCCGCCGGCAACGGCGTCGGCAACGCCTTCGACGTGCCGGTCAGCACCTACGGCTCCGACCAGACCGGCCCGGACTGGAACATCACCGTCGGCGCGATCCGGCGCGACAACCAGCGTGCGATCGTCGGCGACGGCATCCCGGTGCACATCTCCGCCTGGGGCGACGGCAACCTGCCGTCGGCGTGCCGCACCGGCACCGTCGGCCAGTGCGCCTTCGGCGGCACGTCCGCGGCCACGCCGTACACCGCCGGCGTGTTCGGCACCGTGCTCACCGAGGTCCGCGAGGCGGTCGGTGACGGCCGGGCCGGGCAGAAGCCGGGCCAGGTCGTGGCCGCGGGCGTCGCGGTGGACGACAGCGTCTACCTCGCCGACGGGGCGCTGACTCGAGCCGAGCTGCGCGAAGCGGTGCTCAAGACCGCGATGCCGCTGAACCAGCGCAACGAGGTGTCGCCGTTCCCCTACCCGCTGACGGCGCCGTACACCGGTGAGGCCAACGTGCTGTTCGAGGGCTACGGGGCGGCCACGCCGGAGAGCGCGCAGCGCGCGGTCGACGTGCTGCTCGGCCGGACCCTGCTGCCGGAGCGACCGTTCGAGGACTCCTTCTTCGCGCTCGACCGGCAGATCCGGGACAGCGTCTACGGGGGGTACGACCGAGACGGCGACGGCGACGCGGAGTCGGAGGCCCTCGCCGGCGGTCTGCAGGCACTCGGCGTCAACGTCGACCAGCTCGACACCGTCGAGGGCACCCTGGCGGCGCTGCGCGCAGCAGGGGCGTTGGCGTCCCCGCAGGTCGACAGCCAGGCGCTGGGCGACAACCCGATCCGCTACTACCTGCACCGCAAGGTCTCCGCGGAGCCCGGTGTGAAGGGCTGCGGCGCCAGCATCAACGAGTCCTCGATGGACCGCTCCGACACCAGCGGTGACCTGGAGCCGTGTTTCGACAGCCGGATCACCAGCGTGGTGGCGGCGTACCGGCCGCTGGGCATCTTCCCCTCCACCGACGCCCTCGACGCGCCACTGCCGGCGGGGTCGACGGTGAACGTCGAGCTGTTCATCGCCGGTGAGACGCCGTCCCTGGTGCGTCCGACCGGCGTACTGATGGCAACCGACCGGGAGATCGGCACGGGCCGCGGTGCGCTGCTGCCGGTTGTCGGCAGTGGCCGCGGCGGCGTCGCTTGCGGCACCCTCGGCGAGTCGTGCTGGACCCGCTACCGGTTCTCCTTCGACACCACCCGGCACGCCTTCACCGGCGAGCAGCTGACCTTCCAGGTGCAGCTCGTCGGCGCTCGGTCGTGGGCGTTCGGCTACGAGGGCGCACACGCCTCGCAGCTGGCGATCGAACCGGCGCCGCTGCCGGCGAACGGGCTGGCGTTCGGCGCCGGGATCGACTCCCCGGCCGACGGTGACTCCGTCCCGGCGGGTACCAAGGTGGTGGCCGGTGGCTCCTATGCGTTCCCCGACCAGGGCGAGGATCCGACCGGTGCCGGTGACCACCCGGTGGAGAAGCGGGTCGAGGTCTCGGTCGACGACCCAGGCTTCGCTGCTCCGGTCGAGGCCAGCCTCGACGAGTACTCCCGCACCTGGAGCGCGCCGCTGGATGAGCTGGCGGAGGGTGAGCACACGATCTACGCCCGTGCCCGCATGGGAACGACCACCTCCGACGTGGCCACCAGCACGTTCACGGTCGAGCCGGCCGCCGAGGTGCAGTGGCAGGTTGTGCACCGCAACGGTCCCACCGACGCCGCCGCCTGGCAGCCGGCCGACGGCGTCGCGTCGTGGCTGTTCGGGTTCGACACCGCCGACTACCGCAAGGGGCCGCACACCGTCGTGGTGCGGCTGGTCGAGGGCGACACCGAGACCGCGCGGGACGCGGCGCGGGTCCGCTTCCGCTGACGATCCCGGGACTCGTCTGCGGTGGCTCGCGCCTTTCCCGGTGGGCCACCGCAGACGTGTCCGTAGGCTGGGGCGTCGTGCAGGATCTCCGTGGCGGGCTTCTCGTCCGCTACCGGGAGCCGCACCGGCGCTACCACGACCTGCGGCACCTGCACGAGGTGCTCGACGCGGTGGAGCTGCTGCAGGCCGAGGCCGACGACATCGACGCGGTGCGCTGGGCCGCGTGGTTCCACGACGCGGTCTACGACGTGCGCCGCACCGACAACGAGGAGCGGTCCGCCGAGTTGGCCCACCGGGAGCTGGCGGCGTACGGGACCGAGTCGGCGACCGTCCGCGAGGTCGCCCGGCTGGTCCGCCTCACCGCGACGCACGACCCGGCGTCGGGTGACCGCAACGGCTCGGTGCTGTCCGACGCCGACCTGGCCATCCTCGCCGCACCCACGCAGCGGTACGCCGAGTACGCGCGGGACGTGCGCGCGGAGTACGCCCACCTCGACGACACGGCGTTCGCCACGGGACGGGCGCAGCTCCTCACCGCCCTGTTGCAGCGCGTCCCGCTGTATCGGACGGAGCGTGGCCGCGCGCGTTGGGAGCGCCGCGCCCGAGCGAACCTCAATGCAGAGCTCGACCGCCTGCACTGCATGCCCTAGGCCGGCGCAGCCCGGCGTCACGTAGCCGCCGCACCAGCTCACGGCTCGACACCGGCACCGCTCCGGCTGCCACCGCCCCGGCGTAGTGCTCGGCCGGTACGTCGTAGTGGTCGGCGTCGAAACCGCCCGGCGGGATCCCGCAGCCGGCCGCGAACCGGTGCAGCTCGTCGTACGACGCGTCACTGGCGAGGTGCGACCACAGGCGTCCGCGGTACGGCACCTGTGGCGGGTCGATGTAGACGGTCACCTGGGATTGCGCCGCCC
>JALYMZ010000185.1 GCA_030773435.1 Actinomycetota bacterium
TCGACGAGATCGGCAAGGTGTACGGCGTGACGCGGGAGCGGATCCGCCAGATCGAGTCGAAGACGATGTCGAAACTGCGGCACCCCTCCCGTTCCCAGGTGCTGCGCGACTACCTCGACTGAGGCTCACCGGCTCCGGGGCGCGTTTATGCAGGTCGTCGGGCACTTTCGGGCCGTCTGAGGCGACACGCTACACCCGCACAGTGCTCCTAGTTCAGATATTCCGCTACGCTTGTCCCCGTGTCGACGGGTCGGGCCCACGTAGACCTCGCCGAGCTCCTGCCCTCCTGGGAGCTGTCGTTGCGTGCCGAGGGCAAGTCGTCGGCCACGGTGAAGTCCTACGGCGACGGTGTGCGCGCGTACCTGCGCTGGTGCGCCGACCACGGCCGGCCAGCGGTCCTCGACCGGCGCCAGCTCGCCGCGTTCGTCGACGCGCTGCTCGAGGACGGAGCACAGCCGGCCACCGCCCGCGCGCGCCAGCTCGGCGTCCGCCGGTTCTCGGCGTGGCTGGTCGAGGAGGGTGAGCTCCACGCCGATCCCCTGCTCGGGGTTCGCGCGCCCAAGCTCGACTCGAAGGTCGTCGAGCCGCTGACCGACGCGCAGCTGAAGGCGCTGCTCAAAGCCTGCGCTGGCCGCGACCTCCGCGAGCGCCGTGACGAGGCCATCCTCCGGCTGATGATCGAGACCGGCCTACGAGCCGGCGAGGTGGTCGCGCTGGTGGTCGCCGACGTCGACCTGATGGCGGGCACCGCGGTCGTGCGCCGCGGGAAGGGTGGCAAGGGCCGCGTCGTTCCGTTCGGGCCGCAGACCGCCCGCGCCCTTGACCGCTACCTGCGGACCCGGCGTAGCCACCGGCTCGCGGGCACCGCGGCGCTGTGGCTCGGGGACCGCGGCAAGGAGTTCACCTACGACGCGCTGCACAAGACGCTGAAGATGCGCGCCGCGATGGCCAGCATCGACGGCTTCCACCCGCACCTGCTGCGTCATACCGCGGCGCATAGGTGGCTGCGTGAGGGCGGCTCCGAGAGCGGCCTGATGGCCGTGGCCGGCTGGACGCGCCCCGACATGCTCATGCGGTACACGAAGGCACAGGCGTCGGCGCGGGCGGCGGAGGAAGCAAGGACGCTGAACCTGGGGGAGCTGTGACTGGGCGGCCGTCCGGCGCTAGGGGACCAGACGTGTACGGGATCCGCGGGTCGGTCTCGTGAGGCGCCGGCCACAGCAGGCGGCCTCCGGAGGGCTGCCCGACGACCTGGCGCGGGGGCCGGACCCACGGCTGTGGCGCACCAGCATGGACTGGCTGCGCGCCGGCGAGGAGTGGGGCCGCGAGCACGGCCTCCGGCACGGGGAGTGGATGACGTTGCTGCCGGCAGACGTCCGCTACGCGGTGTCGGCGCGCGGCCGGCACCACATCGCCAAGGGTGGGCTGCGCCCGCCGTGGGAGGCGCGATGAGCGAAAGCCCGTTTGCCTGCCTGTATCCTCCCGCCCTCGTTTCCACAGACGTCCGCGGTGTCCGAGGTGCGTGGCAGGCTAGCCAAGCACGTCAGGCGGCGACATGATGAGGCCGCGGCGACGTCCGCTCGGGAGGAGGCCCCGTGGCAAGTGACGCCCGCTCAACCCCTCGACTCATCCCGCTAGGCGAGGGGGTCTACACCGTCGCCGAGGTATGCCGCATCCTGCAGCCGACGATGACCCGTCACAAGGTCCACAACTGGCTCAACACGGGACTGCTGTCGGAACCTCCGGTCGCGCACATGGGCACCGGCGTGCCCACTCTGCTCTCGTTCAAGCAACTACTCGAGGTGCGCACGGTGCAGCACATGCGCGACGAGCTGCGTGTGCCGCTGCCAGTCGTGCGGTCAGCTTTCGCTTGGGTGCTGGATCACCTGTTCGCCGAGTCGCCGGTCGACGTCCGTTTCGAGCCGGGTCGGAAGGGTCGAACGGTCATCGTTCGCGCGTCTGAGGAGGAGGCTGTTGAGATCCCGACAGGGCAGCGCCTCCTACCGATCCGGCTCGATGCCTTGAACGAGACTGTGCGTGGTTCCCGCGTCGCGTGGGAGCAGCGGGCCCTGGCCATTCCGGGCCATCCCAACGTGGTCGCCAACGCTCACGTCCTCGCGGGCGCTCCTACCATCAAGGGCACCCGTCTCGAAACCGCCGTGGTCGCGGCGTTCCGGCGCCCCGATGGGTACTACGACGACGAGGTTGTCCAGCGGGTGCGGGAAACCTACCCGCGACTTTCCGCAGCCCAGGTCAGGGATGCGATGGAGTTTGAGGGCATCCAGCGCCTCGCGTCGTGAGGTATCTCCTCGACGAACAGCTGAGCGAATCAGCCGCCAAATGCCTCAACGGGCTGGTAGGCCGTGACCCCGAGACGGTCAGGCACATGACCGACCTAGTGCCACAAGGGCTCGAGGACGATGACATCCCGCCGCTCTGTCAGCAGCACGGTGTGGCGACCTTGATCACCATGAACGTCAGGGACTTCGGGGCCAAGAAGCACTACTACGCCGCGCTGCTGGCGCACGGGGTCCCGTCGTTGTAGTCCGTCCCGGCAAGCTGTCCCCCACGGCTGGGCAGCAACTAGCCGTCATCTCTATGCATTGGGAGAAGATCACCAAGTACCTGAACGCGGCTGAAGGACCCATCCTCATCAAGGTGACCATAGCCAAGGCGATTCCGCGCGACCTGCCGGAACTGGTGGACGAGATAACGGGTCTACCGTGACGGACGCCGCGCAGGGGCGGTCAAGCCTGGCGTCGGAGTTCGTCCTCCCACCGCCACTGCACGTACCCCATGCCGACGTCGACGGTGTAGCGGACGAACCCCTTCCAGCGGCCGTCCTCGCGCCGGGCCTCGTACAGCGTGCCGGTGACCCAGCGGCCGTCATGCAGGACCCGGACTGGCGCGGCAGCTGTTGCATGAGCGCCCCAGTGTCACAGGGTGGAGAGGTAGTACGACAGCACAAACCCCGCGGCGGTGCTCAGCGCCACAATCGGGCCGCCGTCCTCGTAGGCCTCCGGCATCAGGGTGTCGGCGAGAGAGGCCAGAACCGCGCCGGCAGCGAACGCCAGCGGCAGCGAGAGCGTCTCTTTGGTGGCACTTGACAGGGGCCCGGCACCGAGCACCACGGCCAGCGCCAGCAGGACCGCGCAGGCGGTCCACATCCCGACGATGTACCACTGGGAGCGGCCCTGTTGGCGCATCGAGGCGCTGCCCACCAGTGCCTCGGGGAAGTTGGACACGAAGATCGCCGCCAGCAGCGCGAGCCCCCCGGTTCCCTCTCCCAGGGAGACGCCCAACGCGACGTTCTCCGGGACACCGTCAAGGGTCACCGCGGCGAGCAGAGCCAGTCCAGCTGCGCCGCTGACCGACGCTGGTGAGGGGGCTTCGTCTGAGGCGGGTGCGTCGGTGTCCAGCTTCTCGCTGCCGTGGTCTTCCTCGCGGTGGCCTTCTGCTGCGCGGTCCAGCCAATAGCTGATCACGGTGAACACCACTGCACCGGCCAGCAGGCCCAGCGCGGCGCGCCACAGTCCTCCCTGCTGGTAGGAGTCCTCGAATAGCTCGAAGGCCAGCGCGGTGATCAGTGCACCGGCGGCGAACGCCAGCATGGCCGCCAGCACCCGCTTGGGAAGCTGGATCCTGCCTCCGGCCAGCGCCCCCAGGAGCAGCGCGCTGGAGGCTATGACTCCAAAGAGCAGCGACTGGCCCATACGAGTCTCTATTTCCTGCGATTCACCCTCGATACGCCACCGCCCGGCTGGCGCAGCGTCAGTTGCTCAGGCTAGCCCAGCGCCTCGAGGCGCGGGCGTTGCCGATCACCCGCAGCTGCGCCCGCCGGAACAGCCTGGTGCCGTCGGGTGCAGTCTCGAACGTGGATCCGACCGGCACGGGGAGAGCTGGCCGATGCGGGCTGGCGCGACGCCGAGGACGGCGGCCGCGTCGTCGCGGGTGACCCAGTAGGAGTCGGGTCCGGCGGATAGCCGATGCGGTCGTTGCGCCGGTAGCGCGCCACCGCGACGCGTTCGACCTCAGCTCGTGACAGCCTCCGGTGAGCGTGTCGCTCGCCGTGCGCCACCAGCTGGCCGCTGAGGGGACCATGCGGCGCACAGTCGTCGTGGTGACGCCGAGGATGCGGGCGGCCTCGGCGACGGTGACGCCGTCGAGCGGAAGCACGTCGGGATGGTACGGCTGCTGGCCGAATGGCGTGTGGCGAGGCGGATGGCAGCACTAGAGGGTCGCGGCGCTTGCGCCTCCGCGCCCCAGGGCTCAGCGCCGTGCCGTCTCTACCAGCGCGCTGATCGTGTCGGCCAGCCCGCTGCGCGTCCTCAGGGCGCAGGCCGGTGCAGTCGTAGACGCCGTACAGGAACAGCTCGGGCAGCTCCGAGAGCGTGCCGTTGGTCAGCTCGACCCGGATGCCGTGGGTGCTCGTGCGGCCGGTCACGCAGAAGCCGTCGTCGTCGGGGTCGGGCACATGTTGGGTGCACCACGTCTCGTGACGACCCGGCGTCGCCACGGTGGGCCGGCCGGCCGGTGGCCGGTTCAGGTCCTCGCAGCGGTTCGCCGCGTTCAACACGTAGTTCGCCAGCTGCCGCGCGTCGTCCGGGGACAGCTCGACGCTGGGCGTGTTCACGTTGAGCTTGACCGAGAGCGGCGGGAGCGGCTGCCCGGCGACCTCGCGGCCAGGTCGAGCGTGACGCCGTAGTACCCGCTTCCTGCGGGCACGACCGGGCCAGGAGCCGGCCTCGTGAACGCGCGCGTTGCCCTGTTCGTTGTCGAAGCCGTGCGGCGCCTCCACGCACCACTTGGGCACGGCGGGGCGGTGGCGCTGGTTGTGTCGGTGCTAGTCATGGCGAGCCTCCCGGCTCAGTCGGGGATATTTCACCCTACAGCGCTCCTGACCTGCACGTTTACAGCGCTGCGACGGACCGCGCTAAGTCGTCTGGAGTGCGCGACTACCTCGACTGAGGCTCACCGCAGCCACGGCGCGGGCCGGCGGTGCCGCGGGTGGGTGAGCCGGTTGTCGTCGGTGGCGTGCACCACGAACGCCAGCAGCCGCCACTGGTCGAGCAGCGTGAGCATCCGGTGCGGGGCTACGTCGTAGAGGGCGGCCAGCCCGAGCAGGTGGTGACCGCACACCGCGAGCAGCTCGCCGTTGCGGTACTCGTCGTGGCCGAGGCAGAGGATGAAGTCGGCGGCGGGCCGGGCCTGGGGCACCTCGACGCTGTGCAGCCGCTGCTGGGCGAACACCAGCTGCACCGGGATGGGGCGGCGGGGGGTCTCGGCGTCGGCGGAGTCGGCGGCGAGCAGCGCGGCGACCACGACGCGGTAGAAGTCGGCCAGCTCGGCCAGCGTGGTCATGGTGATGCCGCGACGGCCGCGTTCGTACAGGCTCAACGCCGAGGTGCTCCAGCGCCCACCGGAGCGGCGGCAGACGTCGTCGAGGGTGAAGCCGAGCTG
>JALYMZ010000186.1 GCA_030773435.1 Actinomycetota bacterium
GGTCAGCAGCGCGTACGCACGCGCGGGACCGAAGGACATGGGGGCTCCTGTCGCAGCAGAGTCACTCGGACACCACATGTCACAACGGTCTCAGCACATGGCGCAACCGGTTCCGCCGAACTACACCTCTGGAATTCCGGGATTTCGTCCTGTGCTGCCCCGTAGCCGGCCGCGCCAGCCGCTCGGGAGGAGGGGGGTGCGCGGCCGGGTCGCGGAAGAACCTACGTGGCGGCGTCGCGCCGCCGCGTCGACGCCTCGATCGTCTCCCGCCACGCGTGCTCGCTCACCAGCTCGGGTAGCGCCTGCCGGTACTGCTCGACCAGGCGCGGCCACTCCCGCCGCAGCCGGCTGTGCACGATCACCGAGCGGCGCAGCAGCCGCCGGAAGGCCCGCGGGTCACGGCGGTACCACGCTGCCGACGTGCCGTCGGCGGAGGACACGAGCGCACTGTCGAACTGCGCCAGCAGCCACCACTTCGAGTCCATGTGGGGCACGTTGATCTCGGGGTTGCGGCGTGCGGTCTCCCGTACCGGCTCGACCTGCCGGAGCACGCTGGCCAGCGCGCCGGCCATCTTGGCCGCCTTCGTGCGCGGTGCCATCGGCTCCTTGCCCCGCCGCGGGGGCTTGTGGCGGCGGGCCGGCGGGAACGCGTCCAGGCCCGACTTCATCTGCGAGTCGGCGTGGCTCTTGCGCAGCTCGCGAAGCTCCGGCAGCCGCTGCCGGACGTCGCGGTGCATGCGCTGAGGTCCGTCGAGGATGTCCTCGATGGCCATGAGGCCCATCTGCGCCGGACCGTACTGCATGGACAGCAGGTGCCGGATCTGGGTCTCGAAGCTCTCCATGACCATCCGGCCACCGTGCTCGTACGGCGAGTGCAGCAGCGCCGCGACGATGCGGTTGCGCCGGTGGAAGTAGGCCTGCCAGTCGATGGTGTCGTCCTTCTCGTGCCACGGCACGTGCCACACCGCGACACCCGGCAGCGTCACCGTCGGGTAGCCGGCCTCCTGCGCCCGCAGACCGAACTCGGCGTCGTCCCACTTGATGAACATCGGGAGCGCCAGCCCGACGTGCCGAATGACCCGGGTCGGGATCAGGCACATCCACCAGCCGTTGTAGTCGACGTCGACGCGCCGGTGCAGCCACGGGGTGGACAGCAAGGAGGCGTGGGCGAAGTTGTGGCCGTGGTAGGTGTTCGGCGCCGGCCCCCAGAACCAGCGGTACCGCTGCACGGTCTCGCCGAAGGCGTGCAGGACCGACCGGTCGTACAGGCTGAACATCTGCCCCCCGACCATCGTGGGTCGCTTCGCCAGGTCGGCGAACGCGACGGCCCGCAAGATCCCCTCGGGCTCGCATACCACGTCGTCGTCCAGCAGCAGGCAGTAGTCGCTGCTGCCGGCGGCAACCGTCTCCATCATGGCGCGGGAGAAGCCGCCGGAGCCGCCGAGGTTCCCCTGCTCGATGAGCCGCAGCCTGTCGCCGAGCAGCACCTTCGCCTGCTCGTAGCGGCCGTGGTCGGAGACCTTGTCCGTGCCCTGGTCCACCACGAAGATCTCGTCGACCCCGGCCAGCACGTCCGGCCGGTTGCCGAGGGCAATGAGCTGGTCGACGCAGAACTCCGGGCGGTTGAAGGTGGTGATGCCGATGGACATCCGCCCCGGTGGCGCGCCGTCGGTGTCCACCACCCACTCGGCGCTCTCCAGCCGGACCTGGCCGTCGCCGGCCTCGAGGTCGAACCAGTACCACCCGCCGTCGATGAACGGCTGCAGCGTCAGCGGGACCTCCATCGTGACGGCGTGGTGGCTACGGACGGTCTCGGCGGTTACCCGCTGGACGTGGCCCTTGGAGGTGCTGCGGTAGACCACTACGGTGCCCTCGCCCTGGACGCGCACGCACAGCGTCACCTTGTCGACCACGGTCCAGCGTCGCCAGTAGCTGGCGGGGAAGGCGTTGAAGTAGGTGCCGAACGTGATCCGGCGGCCCCGGGTGACGACCACGTCGGCGCGGTCGGAGCGGGCGACGAACCCGCCGGCATCCGCGCCGTCGTCGGTCGGCTCCACGGCGGTGTCGTCCTCGCCCCACCCCTCCTCGGCGCCGGACTGCCGGCTCGCCGGGGCGCCTCCGGTCATCGTCGACAACCCGCTGACGTACAGCGGTCGGGTGTCCAGCTCCTGGTCGGTGCCGATGATCGTTCGCTGGACGACGCGCACGGGCTCTCCTCGAATCGACGATCCGATGGCCTGGACGATATCAGGGCGGTCGCAGCGGATACGCTCCCCGCGATGGATGACTCGCCGAGGGGACAGCGGGTATTCGTCCACATCGGTGCGCCGAAGACGGGTACGACGTTCATCCAGGCCGTGCTGTGGGCCAACCGCCGGCGCCTGTCCCGAGCCGGGTTCCTGTACCCGTACCGCCGGCCGGCGGAGCACTTCGGCGCGATGCTGGACCTGCGGCAGCTGTCGTGGGGCGGCCACGCCGACGCCAAGCACCGGCGCGGGCAATGGGACGCGGTGGCCCGCCGTGCCCAGGAATGGGGCGGTCACACGGTCCTGCTGACCAACGAGATCCTCGGCGGCGCCACGCCGGGGCAGATCCGGCGGCTGGTGCGCTCCGTCGCACCCGCCGAGGTGCACGTGGTCTTCACCGCGCGGGATTTCGCCCGGCAGCTGGTCTCGGACTGGCAGGAGCACGTCAAGCACCAGCACGCGGTGCAGCTCGAGCGGTTCGTCGACGACCTGGTGGAGCGGGGGCTCGACGCGCCTGCGCCGTTCGGGCAGATGTTCTGGGGGCTGCACGACCCCGCGCACGTGCTGCCCCGCTGGGCCGCCGCCGTTTCCCCGGCCCGGGTGCACCTGATCACCGTGCCGCAGCCGGGCGCTCCCGCGACGACGCTGTGGGAGCGGTTCTGCACAGCGGTGGACCTGCCGCCGGGCCTGTGCTCGCTCGACGTCGAGCGCGCCAACGAGTCCCTCGGCCTCGCCGAGGCGGAGCTGCTGCGTCGGGTCAACGCCGCGATGGTGCCGATCCCTGCTCACCACTACGACGCGCTCGTACGCCGCCAGCTGGTCGGTGTGCTGGCCGGGCGCAGCCCGCGCCCGGTGGTCCCGCCGGCTCGGCTGCCCCAGGTGATCGAGCGTTCCGAGCGCATCATCGCCGACCTGTCGCGTCGTGGTTACCGGGTCATCGGTGACCTCGACGAGCTGCGCCCGGTGCCGGAGCTGCACGCCGGATACGTACCGAGCCACCGGGTCGACGCCGACACGATGCTGGGGTCGGCGGTCCTCGGCATGGCCACCGCCTTGGACCTCGCGGCGCGGCAGCGGGACCGGGCCCGCCGCTCCAGGACAGAGGCGGGGCTGGCGCCCCGGGCGATGGGAGCACTGCGTCGGGTCAGCGCAGCTTCCCGCCGCCGCTGGCGGGTCGTGCGCGGGCGCTAGACCGGCCACGTCGGTGCTCCAGCAGGTCACGGATCACCGCCACCGCGGCGTCGAGGACGTCGGTCTCGGGCAGCTGCTGTACGCCCGGAGCCGCCGCGGCGTCGACCAGCAGGTCGTCCAGCGAGCCGACGACGTCGTACCGCTGCCGCGCGAGCTGGGCCGCCATCGCCTGCGACCGGCGTGCGAGCGCCGTCCGGGCCGGCTCGGCGAGGCCGGCGCGGGGGGTGTCGGGTACGGCGCGAGCAAGGACCGGCAGCAGCCGGTCACGGACCTCCCGGCGGTACCGCGGCCACGGCAGGTCGTCGAAGCCGGCGCTGATCCGGCGCAGCAGCTCGGTCTGTGGCAGCGACAGGGACACGTTGGCCGCCGGAACGTCGAGGTGGTGACCCTCGGCCGTCACCTCGACCGCGGTGCAGAAGCGCCGCCACAGCTCCTCCGGCGGCGCTCCGGCAGGCGGAACGGTGACCACATGGACCCGTGCCGGAGGCAGACCGTCGGCCCAGCGCCGCAGCACGGCGACGGCGTCCTGGACGTACCAGAAGGCCCGGCAGATCGCGATGCCGCTGTCGGGCTGCAGCAGATCGTCGACGAACGTGCCGTACTCCACCGTGTGCTGGTTCTTCACCCGCTCCTGCCACACCGCCGGTACCTGACGTGCCAGGTCACGCACCGTCAGGACGAGGTGCAGCTCCGTCCCGGCGAGCGCGCGGCGGGCGCGGGCGACGTGGCGGGGGCGGGCGTAGCCGAACAGCTCGCTCGACACCACTACGTGCCCGTGCCACTCGAGGGCCGCCTGCACCAGACGGTCCCACGCTCCGCGCACGTGCTGGTCGTCGGCGCGGCGCGCGGGTACGTCCCGCAGATCCCACGCCGCCCGGTGGTGGGCCTCGTCGCGGCCGGGGTAGAGGACCCCGTTCTCACGTAGCCGGGCGCGGTTGCCGGCCAGCACCCCCTGCAGGAAGGTGGTGCCGGTCTTCGGCACGCCGACGTGCAGGTAGACGCGGGATGCCCGGCTCATCTGGACCGGCGGCGCCGCGGGAGGAGGCGCCGGAGCAGCCGCCGCGGGGACCGGGGCCGCGCCCGGGGCCGGCGCCGGTCCTGGGCCAGG
>JALYMZ010000187.1 GCA_030773435.1 Actinomycetota bacterium
TCTCGTTGCGAAGCTTCTGCTCCTCGTCGGTCTCGCCGCTGCCGTCGTCGACGACCGACCCGGCCAGCGGGAGCACGTTGAAGGCGATCGGCGCGGCGTACGCCGAGGGAGCCGGCAGCGGCACCGCTTCCCCGTCGTACGTCAGCGCGCTGGCCTTGTCGGCCGCGGCGCGCACCTGCTCGTCCAGCTCGGCGACACCGACGCCGCCGGATCCGGAGACCGCCTGGTACGTCGCCACCGCCAGCCGGACCAGCCGCGCCCGGCGGTGCAGTGGCGCGAGCACCGGCATCGCCGCCATCGTCGTGCAGTTGGGGTTGGCGACGATCCCCTTGGGTCGCCGGTCGAGGTCGTCGGGATTGACCTCGCTCACCACCAGCGGGACGTCGGGGTCCAGCCGCCAGGCCGAGGAGTTGTCGACCACCACGGCGCCGGTCGCGGCGACCCGCGGCGCCAGCTTGCGGGAGGCGAACTTGCCGTTGGAGAACAGCGCCACGTCGAGGCCGGTGAGGTCGGCCGTCGCAGAGTCCTCGACCTGCACCGACCGGCCCTGCCAGTCCAGCTCGGTGCCCGCGGAGCGGGCGGAGGCGAAGTACCTGATGTCGTCGACCGGGAACGCCCGCTCGGCCAGCAGCGCACGCATGACGCCGCCGACCTGGCCCGTCGCGCCGAAAACCCCGACCCGCATGGGCACCCAGACTAGCCGAGCGACGGCGGTCCGCCGGGCCTTCTCGGCCCGCGGCGATCCGGCGGCCGCTCCCTATCCTGGCCTGGTGGCGCGCCCGCCGGTCCCGAAGCTCTCGTTCCCACCGGAGCTGCCGATCAGCCGGCGCAAGGACGACATCGCCGCCGCCATCCGCGACCACCAGGTCGTCGTCGTGGCCGGTGAGACCGGCTCCGGCAAGACCACCCAGCTGCCGAAGATCTGCCTGGAGCTCGGCCGCGGACGCCACGGCCTCATCGGCCACACCCAGCCGCGTCGCATCGCTGCCCGCTCGGTGGCAGAACGGATCGCGCAGGAGGTCGGTGAGGAGCTCGGCGGAGTCGTCGGCTTCCAGGTGCGGTTCACCGACCGCGTCGGTTCCGCAACCCGGGTGAAGCTGATGACCGACGGCATCCTGCTGGCCGAGATCCAACGGGACCGGATGTTGCGCCGCTACGACACGCTGATCATCGACGAGGCGCACGAGCGCAGCCTCAACATCGACTTCATCCTCGGCTACCTCAAGCGGCTGCTGCCCCGACGACCGGACCTCAAGGTCGTCATCACCTCCGCGACGATCGACCCCCAGCGGTTCTCCCAGCACTTCGACGACGCCCCCGTCATCGAGGTGTCCGGCCGCACCTACCCCGTCGAGATCCGTTACCGGCCGCAGACCCAGCCCGACGCAGACCAGGTGCAGGGCGTCTGCGAGGCCGTCGACGAGCTGTGCGCGGAAGGGCCCGGCGACATCCTGGTCTTCCTCAGCGGGGAGCGGGAGATCCGCGACACCGCCGACGCGCTGCGGGCGCAACGGCGGCGGGAGTACGGCATCGACACCGAGATCCTGCCGCTGTTCGCCCGGCTGTCCGCCGCCGAGCAGCATCGCGTGTTCGCACCGCACGCGGGGCGGCGGATCGTGCTCGCGACCAACGTGGCGGAGACCTCGCTGACCGTGCCCGGGATCCGGTACGTCGTCGACCCCGGTACCGCGCGGATCTCCCGCTACAGCTTGCGTACCAAGGTGCAACGGCTACCGATCGAGCCGGTGTCGCAGGCGTCGGCCGACCAGCGCGCGGGCCGCTGCGGTCGCACCGCCGACGGCATCTGCATCCGGCTCTACTCCGAGGAGGACTTCGCCGGGCGCCCGCAGTTCACCGACCCCGAGATCGTCCGGACCAACCTGGGTGCGGTGATCCTGCAGATGACCGCGCTCGGCCTCGGCGACGTCGCGGGGTTCCCGTTCGTCGACCCGCCGGACCGGCGTCAGGTGCGCGACGGCGTACTGCTGCTCGAGGAGCTCGGCGCGCTGCAGCCAGCGGGCCGCCGGCAGGAGCGGCGGCTGACGTCGGTGGGACGCCAGCTCGCCCAGCTGCCGGTCGACCCGCGGCTCGCGCGCATGGTGGTGGAGGGTGACCGCAACGGCTGCGTCGAGGCGGTGCTGGTGATCGCGGCGGCGCTGTCCATCCAGGACCCGCGGGAACGCCCCGCCGACCGACAGCAGGCGGCGGAGGAGCAGCACCGGCGTTTCACCGACGCCGACTCCGACTTCGTCGCCTACCTCAACCTGTGGAACCACCTGAACCGCCAGCGTCAGGACCTGTCCTCGAGCCGGTTCCGCCGGATGTGCCGGGACGAGTTCCTGCACTACCTGCGTGTCCGGGAGTGGCAGGACGTGCACGGCCAGCTCCGGCAGGCCGCGCGCTCCGCCGGCATCGCCGTGCCCCGCCACCGACACGATCGCCGCCACCTAGCACCTGCCGCCGACCCCCAGCGGATCCACCGGTCGGTGCTGGCCGGCCTGCTGTCCCACGTCGGCGTGTTCGATCCCGAGCGCCGGGACTATCTGGGCGCCCGCGGCGCCCGGTTCTCCATCCCTCCGGGGTCGGTGCTGTTCGGCAGGCCACCGCGCTGGGTCATGGCCGCCGAGCTGGTCGAGACGACGCGCCTGTGGGGGCACACCGCGGCGCGCATCGACCCCCAGTGGGTCGAGCCGGTGGCCGCGCATCTGCTGCGGCGCAGCTACAGCGAGCCGCACTGGGAGAAGAAGCGGGGCGCGGTGATGGCCTACGAGCGGGTCACGCTCTACGGCCTCCCGGTGGTCACTCGCCGCAAGGTCGACTACGGCCGGATCGACCCCGTGCTCGCACGGGAGCTGTTCATCCGGCGCGCCCTGGTCGAGGGCGACTGGGACACCCGTCACCGGTTCTTCTCCGACAACCGGCAGCGGATCGCCGAGGTCGAGGACGTGGAGGAGCGGCTCCGGCGACGCGACGTCCTGGTCGACGACGAGACCCTGTTCGACTTCTACGACGCGCGGGTCGGCGAGCACGTGGTGTCCGCGGCGCACTTCGACAGCTGGTGGGCGCAGGTGCGACGTGACCAGCCGCACCTGCTGGACTTCTCCCCCGACCTGCTGGTGCGCGCGGACGCCGACGAGGTCAGCGCCGCCGACTACCCCGGCGTGTGGCCGCACGCCGACGTGGCCCTGCCGTTGACCTACGTCTTCGAACCGGGGCACGAGGCCGACGGGGTGACGCTGCACGTGCCGCTCCTCCTGCTGGGCCAGGTGTCCGCCGACGCGCTCGGCTGGCAGGTGCCGGGGCGGCGGCACGACCTGGCGACCGCCCTGATCCGGTCGCTACCGAAGGAGCTGCGCCGTCACCTCATCCCCGCGCCGGACGTCGCCGCGGCGGCGCTGGCCCGGCTGACGCCGTACGACGGCAGCTTCACCGACGCGCTCTCCGCCGAGCTGCGACGGCTGACCGGGGTGACCGTGCCCGCGGACGCCTGGCGACCGGACCGGCTGCCGGACCACCTGCGGCTCACCGTCAGCGTCGAGGACGAGCACGGCCACGAGCTCGCCCGCGGCGAGGACGTCGC
>JALYMZ010000188.1 GCA_030773435.1 Actinomycetota bacterium
GCGCATACGTCACTCCCCTGGTCCGCAAGCTCGCGGCCCAGCACGACGTCGACCTCGCCCAGGTCAGCGGCAGCGGAGTGGGTGGCCGGATCCGCAAGCAGGACGTCCTCGACGCCGCGAAGGCCAAGCAGGAGGGCGCACGGACCCCTGCTGAGCCGGCGCAGCCGGAGCCGCAACAGGCCGCACCGGTGGCCGCGCCGAGCCCGCTGCGGGGTCGGACGGAGAAGATGAGCCGGCTGCGCAAGCTCATCGCCGCGCGCATGGTCGAGTCGCTGCAGACCTCGGCGCAGCTGACGACGGTGGTCGAGGTCGACGTCACCGGTATCGCCCGGTTGCGGGAGCGGGTCAAGGACGACTTCGCCAGCCGGGAGGGCGTCAAGCTGTCGTTCCTGCCGTTCTTCGCCAAGGCCGCGATCGACGCGCTGAAGTCGCACCCGTCGCTGAACGCGACCATCGACACCGAGGCCGGCGAGGTCACCTACTTCGACGCCGAGCACCTCAGCATCGCCGTCGACACCGAGCGGGGTCTGCTCAGCCCGGTGATCAAGGACGCGGGTGACCTGTCGATTTCCGGGCTGGCGCGCAAGATCGCCGACCTCGCCGAGCGCACGCGCACCAACAAGATCACTCCGGACGAGCTGTCCGGCGGCACGTTCACGCTGACCAACACCGGCAGCCGGGGCGCTCTCTTCGACACTCCGATCATCAACCAGCCGCAGGTCGCCATCCTCGGCACCGGCGCGGTGGTGAAGCGTGCCGTCGTCATCGACGACCCCAACCTCGGCGAGACCATCGCGGTGCGCCAGATGGCCTACCTCTCGCTGACCTACGACCACCGGCTCGTCGACGGCGCCGACGCCGCCCGCTTCCTCACCGCGGTGAAGCAGCGGCTCGAAAACGCCAGCTTCGAGGTGTGACCGGAGCCGTGACCGCATGAGATTCGTCGTCGCCGGATCGTCCGGCTTCCTCGGCACCGCATTGCGCGACACGCTCGCGCAGCGCGGCCACGAGGTGGTCCGCCTCGTCCGGGGTGACTCACCGTCGCCGCAGGCTTCGCGGTGGGACCCCTACGCCGGCGAGGTGGACCGCGGTGTCATCGGGGCCGCCGACGTCGTCGTCAACCTGGCCGGCGCGCCACTGGCGCGGCCCTGGACGTCGTCGTACCGCAAGGCCATCCTCGACTCGAGGGTCGCCACGACGCGCACGCTGGCCGAGGCGGTGGCGGCCGTGGACCCCAAGCCGACGCTGCTGGCGCAGAGCGCGGTCGCCATCTACGGCAGCGACCGCGGCGACACCGGCCTCGGCGAGACGACCCCCGGTGAGGGCGAAGGGTTCCTGCGGCGGGTGGTGCAAGACTGGGAGGCTGCGGCCGTCCCCGCGGAGGAGGCCGGTGCCCGGGTGTGCCGGATGCGCACCGGCGTGGTGCTCGACCGGCGCGGCGGGGTACTGCCGCTGATGCTGCCGGCCTTCCGGCTGGGGCTGGGCCCGCGGATCGGCAGCGGCGAGCAGTACTTCCCGCTGATCTCCCTCGGCGACTGGGTCGATGCTGCGGTGTTCCTCGCCGAGCACGACAGCGCCGCCGGCCCGTTCAACCTGGTCGGGCCGCAGCCGGCCACCAACGCCGAGTTCACCGCGGCCCTCGCCCGCGCGCTGCACCGACCGGCGATACTGCGGGTGCCGGCCGCACTGGTGCGGCGGGCTCTCGGCGAGATGTCGGTCGAGCTGCTGGGCAGCCTGCGGGTGCTGCCCACCGCGCTGCGCGACCAGGGGTTCGCCTTCCACCAGCAGACCGTCGACGAGATCGTGCGGGCCGCGCTCACCTGAGCGGCGCCGTCAGCGGCGACCGCGCGGCAGCCGCACGCCGGCGATGCGCCAGCCCGACGACGGCAACCGCACCAGCGCGATCCGGCGGGTCGTGGGGCGGTCCGGCGGCAGCGCGGTCCGGCGACCGCCGGCGGTGACGACGACGCCGGCCGCGACCCGGTCGACGACCCGCAGCCGGGCGTGCCGCGCCGAGGCCTGCAACAGGCGTACGTCGAGCAGCGCCATCCGCAGCCCCACCACCCGCAGCCGGCGATCGGCGTACGACGCCAACAGTCGCTGGTCGGCGCGTCCCGGCGGCGAACCCGCCGTGTAGACCTCCGTCAGCAGCCGTGGGTCCGCCGCGGCGAACGCGAGGGCGCGGCGCCGGTCGAGCACCCGCAGGACGCTCACCCAGTCCACCGCCTCCGGCCGCCGGCGCGGACCGGTGG
>JALYMZ010000189.1 GCA_030773435.1 Actinomycetota bacterium
AGGCACCGCGGCGTCGGTCGCCGCGGTCCTCGGCCAGCCGTCGTACGCCTGGCGCGGCGGCCGGCTGCGCACCGAACGGCCGGCGGCCCGGGTCGGTAGGTTGCGAGCCGGTGGGCGCACCCTCACCGGGGTCAGCGTCGGCGGAGCCGAGCACCTGTTTCTGCCCGCCAGCCATCCCCGGCTGCGCGACGTCGAGGTGCTGCTGGGCTGGGCCGGCCGGCGTTCCCGCACCGTGCAGGTCGGCTCGGCGCTGGCCACGCCGCTGCTGCGCCTGCCCGGCAGCCGCCGCAAGCTGGACGCGATGACCCGCCGGTTCGTCCGCGGCTCGACCGGCGGGCCGTCGCCGGAGGACCGGACAAAGGTCACCACGCTCGTGGTGGCCGAGGTGTACGACGCCCAACGCTTGTCAGCACGACAACACAGTCTGCGATCGGGCGGCGTACTGACAGCCCGTGGGCGGCTGCTGTCGCGGGCGGAGGTGACCGGCCCCAACCCGTACGACCTCACCGCCCGGCTGCTGGCCGGCGCCGCCAAACGGCTGTTCGCCGACCGGTCCACAGCGCCGACCGGTGTCGTCGGACCGGTGCAGCTGCTCGACGAGGACGGTCTGCTCGACCTCGGGGACGAAGTCGGGCTGCGCCGGGTCGAGCCGGGTCAACGGACCCGGCCGTAGCGGATGACGGTCGACCGCGTCGCCGACAGCCGGAGCACGAACTCCCCCGTGGAGGGCCGCCACACCCCGATGTTG
The DNA here is from genome assembly GCA_030773435.1 of Actinomycetota bacterium. GTDB lineage: Bacteria > Actinomycetota > Actinomycetes > Propionibacteriales > Nocardioidaceae > JALYMZ01. The sequence continues at coordinate 749 of JALYMZ010000189.1, forward strand.
GCCGCGCCGTTACCGTTCCAGTCGCCGATCACCGGCCGGTCGCCGGCCACACCGAACACCACTTCGCGCAACGTTCCGTCGCCGCGCAACAGCCGGAACGTCATCGTGGCGGTGTCGACGACGCCCACGTCGGTGCGGCCGTCGCCGTCCCAGTCCCCGGTGACCGGCGTATCCGCCACCGTGCCGAGGATCCGGATGCTGCGGCTGCCGTCGGCCCCGAACAGCACGAACCTGCCGCTGTAGGGCCGCCAGATCCCCACGTCGGTGCGGCCGTTGCCGTCCCAGTCGCCGACCACGGGTACGTCGCGGATGCGGCCGACCCGCAGCCTGTCCACCGTGCCGTCGGGCAGGAGCCGAGCGAAGGTCCGCGCCGGCTGGTCCCACACGGCGACGTCGCTGTGCCGGTCGCCGTCCCAGTCACCGACCACCGGGACCGTCCCGGGCGCGCCGAAGAGGAGGCGCTTCGTCGTACCCGTCCGCAGCCGCAGCCGGAACGCGGCGGTGGTCGGCCGCGGGCGGAAGACCCCCACGTCGGCCCGGCCGTCGCCGTCCCAGTCCCCGGCGACCGGGACGTCACCGCAGTTCCCCGACGCGACGGTGGTGCCGTAACGGAAGGGTTCGCCGTCGAACACCGCCGGCTTGCCCACCCGGTCCAGCCGCTGCTCGTAGTGCAGGTGCGGGCCGGTCGACCCGCCGGTGCTGCCCACCGCGCCGAGCGGGGCGCCGGCGTCGAGGCGCTGGCCCGCGGTGACAAACATCGCGGACAGGTGCGCGTAGACCGTGGAATGACGGTCACCGTGCTCCACGACGACGTACTTGCCGTAGCTGCGGTCGCCGAGGTCCGCCGCCACGGTGACCTCCCCGGGCGCGGAGGCCAGTGTGAGGGCGCCGAGATCGTTCTCGCGGTTGAAGTCGATCGACCAGTAACTGGGGCTGTGACCGCTGCGGGTGCTGCCGTACCAGCTGTCCCCGCAGGGGAACGGCAGCTGGTAGTCGTCCGGCAGCACGGCGTGAGCGGACGGCCCGAGCAGCAGCGACGACGCCGCCAGGGCCGGTACGGCGAGACCGAGCATCGGGCGCACGAGGCCACCTCTCCGGCAGTGGACGCCACATCAGAAACGAAGGTCACAACTGCCACTGCGAGCACAAAGACATCCGACCGTAACGCACCTGCAACCGGTCTGTCTCTAGAAGGTGACAGATCACCGCGTGGCGGTCACCGGTTTGGCCCGATCGACGTGGTAAAAGGCTGCGGCTACGTTCCCGGGTGACCGTAAGACGCCTGCGCGGCGGCCCGGAGCTGGCGGACCATCGCGGCCGGGTCGGCGGCGGAGAAGACCGCGGAGCCGGCCACGAACACGTCGGCACCGGCCTCGGCGCACCGGCTGACGGTCTCCAGCGAAACCCCGCCGTCGACCTGCAGCCACAGGTCCAGTCCGTGCTTGTCAAGCAGCTGGCGGGCGCGCCGGATCTTCGGCACGCAGACGTCCAGGAACGCCTGCCCGGCGAAACCGGGCTCTACCGTCATCACCAGCAGCAGGTCGAGCTCGGGCAGCAGGTCCTCGTACGGCTCCACCGCGGTCGCCGGGTTCAGCGCCAGCCCGGCCCGCGCACCTCGCGCCCGCAGCTCCCGCGCCAGCCGGACCGGCGCGGCCGCCGCCTCAGCGTGAAACGTGACGCTGGCCGCGCCCGCGTCGACGTACCCCGGCGCCCACCGGTCGGGGTTGTCGATCATCAGGTGGCAGTCCAGCGGCAGCGCGGTCGCCTGGCGCAGGGCGGCCACCACCGGCGGACCGATCGTGAGGTTGGGCACGAAGTGGTTGTCCATGACGTCGACGTGCAGCCAGTCGGCGTCGGCGACCTTCGCGACCGCACCGGCCAGGTCGGCGAAGTCCGCGGACAGGATGCTCGGAGCGATCTGGACGCCCATCGCGGCGAGCCTAGCGGCGCCGCAGCACCGACATGAACATCGCGTCGGTCCCGTGCCGGTGCGGCCACAGCTGCACGTGCGGCCCCGGGCCGAGGTCGGATACGCCGGGCACCAACGGGCGGGCGTCCTCCTGCTGCGCGTCGTCGCGGTCGGCGAGCACGGCGTCCACGACGTCCCGCGTCTCGGCCAGCACCGGGGAGCAGGTCGCGTAGACCACGACCCCGCCGGGCCGGCAGGAGTCCAGTGCCCGGTGCGCCAGCTCCTGCTGCAGCCGCGCGAGCCCGGCG
>JALYMZ010000190.1 GCA_030773435.1 Actinomycetota bacterium
CGCCCGCGCTCACCGCCTGGGAGTTGCGCGGCGACCGCTACGTGCAGGTCGCCGACGTCAGCGGCGAGCAGGAGTACGCCGCACGCCAGCCCTTCCCGGTCGTGGTGTGTCCGGCCGACCTGATCGGCGCGTAGCGCCCCGGTCAGGCACCCTCGCCCTGTTTGGTGGTCGCTGCTGGGCGGACGACCTCACCGAGCCGGGGTCGGTGAGGCTGCGGGGCCAGCTGTCGGGGCCGGCGGGATGCGCAGGTTCGTGTCCAGCAGCGCGAGGTCGGCAGCCGCCCGCCCCGCTGCCCAGCCGTGCGAGTTGCTGATGCTGGTCTCCCGCGACACCAGCCGCGGGAACAGCTCCTCGACCGCGGCATCGACCCGCTCGCCCCGACGCCGTAACACCGGGAGCAGCTGATCGATGCGGCCGGACTCGGCCAGCACACCCTGGTTGGCGGCGGCCAGCCGTTCGCCGATGCGCGCCGCGAACGCGAACAGGAACGAGCGGCGAAACGACGTCGTACGCGACCTGCCGCGCCAGTCCTGCTGGCGACCGCAGCGCAGCATCGCCGCATCGGCCTGCACCAGCAGCGACGTCACCAGCAGCTCCACCCCGTCCAGGTCACGCGCCTCCCCCACCATGGTGCAGAAGCCGAGGTCGTCCGTGGTCACGCTGCGGCAGCGATTCTCGCGGGCCACCGCGTCGATCAGCGCAGCCTTGCCCAGCACGTACGGCGGGTCGATCCACAGCCGCCGGGCCACCACCGCGCCGGCAGCCGAGTCGTCGACCGCCTCCTCGACGAGGCGGTCGAGCGCGTAACGGCTGATCAGCTCCTGCGCCTTCCCTCCGGTGCCGGGCCACGCGGTCGCCGAGGTGGGAAACAGTGAACGTCGACGCCCTGGGCCTGGGGGGTCATCAGAGGGCCGGCCGGGATGTCGATTCGCTGCATCGGCCAGTTGGCCGTGCCGCCGCAGCACACGGCTTGCACAGTGCTAGCTCGGCCAGATGATGCTGACTCGCCTGGCACGTGCATCTATGAGCACCACGGCCTTCTGCGCCAACCACCACGCGGAGCCCTGTCTGCGGCGGAGCCCCTCGCTGAGCATCGCCGCAACGCATCTGCAGGGTCAGCGTCAAGTGGTTCGCGCAGGGCGCGCAGCATCAGGTCGACGGGACGGCCTTCGAACCGAGCCAGCCGCTCGAACAGAACCCGCTCGCGTGAGGTCGCCGCTGCAGTCAGGTCGTACGCCTGCCGTCCGAGAGCGGAGGGGCCAAAGTCGCGACGAACAAGCCGCCGGGCCGCGGGGAACCGCCGGTCGGGGATCGCCGCGTAGAAGGAATAAACGTCGAGGTCCTTGACTCCGTTCTTGCCGTCTACGAAGTGCTGGGCGGCACCCTGGGAGAGTGCGACCGCGAGCAGCCGACGTTCGTACTCCGGATGCGCCGCCTCGAACCGACGCCGGTCGACGGCGGCGATCACTGAGAGCCGATCCAAGTGATCGGTAGTCAGCTGTGCCCGCGACCGGAACGTGCGTTCACGAGTCACGGCTCGGCGCCGCGCTGAGGTACGTGCACGGCTCCGGGTCGCCGCGCGCCGCCGCGACACCGCGGCGCAAAGCGGGGGTCCCTTGACACTCCGGGTCCGGCAACACGACGCAACACATCGACACCAGGCGTCACAGCGCAGTGCCCGCTCTCCAGCGCACCTTCTACCGCCTCGGGGTTCACCTCGTGGGCGCCAAGCCACCGATCTGGTGGCGGCTGGACCTGGCCTCGAACCTGACCTGGACGAGGTGCACGAGGCGCTGTACACGGCGTTCTCCTGGGGCGGTCACCATCTCTGCGAGTTCTCCAGCGGCCGGCGCTCTGGCCGCCAGGCGGAGCGGTTCCACTCCGAGCGGGCGCTGGAGGAGTACGACGACCTAACCCTCGACCCGCAGGTGCGACTCGACCACGTGCTTACCCAGCCGGGCGACAAACTCCACTACACCGACGAGTTCGGCGATCACGGCACCACTTGCTCCTGCTCGAGCAGCCATTTCGCCGGGGAGGCGACGACCCGCCCGGTCGTGTCGTCGACGGCTGCTGCGCCGCCCTCCCGACGACTGCGGAAGCCCGCCACGCAACTGCTGCAGACGATCAGAGACTCGACCGACCCACAGCACGAGTTGCTAGCGGTGGTTCGACGGGTACGCCACCGCGGCCGCGTTCGTGACTTTGGCCCGGCGACGTTCGATCGGGACAGCGCGGACGAGGCCGTCCGCTGGGCGTTGGGCCGACCTCGCCGGGACTCGAGAGAAGTTTCATCGCGCCCGCTCCGCTAGCCAGCGCGATAGCTGCCGTACGTACGCCCCGTAGTCCTCTCGCGCGACGTCCACGGTTGCTGCCACCACGGCCAGGTCCACCGCGACATAGTCGTGGGTGAGTACGTTCCGAAGTCCCACCGATCGCTTCAGCCGCTCTGCGAGTTCCGCATCGATCACTGGCGCAGCGATGCGAACGAGGAGCGGTAGTCCACCGGGGCGCGGCCGGCCTGGGTCGCTGCGATGTGGCTGTTCACCGACACAGCTAGCTCGACGATCTGGGTCAGAATCCTTTCGACCGCGTGCCGCAGCATGCGGTCCTGCTTCAGCCGGTCCTCGTCGACCGGCCCGACCGAGTCGAGGTCGTCGAGCAGATCCTGGATCAGGCGCAGCCTGCTGTGCACTATCTTGGGATCGAACTCCCGCGGGCTCACTGCGCCAGCAACTCCAAATCCAGTCGCCGCAGGTGGTCGGTGTCCATCCTCTCCATGATCGCCGATATCTGCTCGGTGGCGAATGCACCGGAGCGGGCCTGGTAGAGCGGGCGTCCTTCGACCGTCGCGTGTTCCCTGGCGACCGGGCCCGCGTCGTTGAACACCATGAGGTCGACCGCTTCGACCCCGGTCAGCTCATACACGTCGTCGAGCAGTTGCAAGATGTCGCGCTTGGCGTCGCGGGAGAACCGCACGGCGAGGTCGAGGTCCGCCGGATGTGGTTCGTCGCGCGCCGCGCTCCCGAACACGACCATCAGCTCGATCCCGTGACGCCGGCACAGCGAGGCCAATTTCCCCGTGTCGGCGTACTCGTCTAGACGAGCGAGCCCCTCCCGCACGTGCGTAGCCACAACTCGAGCGTAACCACCGAACGGCCGTCGTAGCGGCCGGCTCTCGATCCTGGCGGCATGACGACGAGGAGGCGCGAGGGCAGCGTGTCGACGCTCCCCTACAGCCGACGGCCGAGCCGACCCCACCTCGAACAGATGCCCGATCACGAGGTATCCCGACGAGCTCACCGACGTAGCACTGGCCGTGACG
>JALYMZ010000191.1 GCA_030773435.1 Actinomycetota bacterium
TCGGTCATCGTCGAGGTCCTCTGCGCAGCGGGTGGCTTGGTCGCTCCCGATCCTGAGGACCTCGACCCTCACCTCACCGCAACCGCACCCGGCGTGTCACCCGGCCCCACCGCAAGTCAGAAGACCCCCTTTACTGGTCTTGTGCGACGAAAGGAAACGGCATTGACTACTTCTCAGAACCATGCGGACTTCAGCGGGCTGAAGGCTTTGTTCCTCAACTGCACACTCACCAAATCCCCTGATCCCAGCCATACAGAACGCTTGATACGGCTGAGCCAAGACGTCATGGAGCGGCAAGGCGTCCAAACCACTCTCCTGCGGCCGATCGATCACGACATTGCAACCGGTGTCTGGCCGGACATGACAGAACACGGGTGGGACACCGATGCCTGGCCGGAGATGTACAAGTTGGTCATGGAGGCAGACATACTCGTGCTTGCCGGACCCATCTGGCTCGGCGACAACAGCTCGCAGATGAAGAAGACCATCGAGCGCCTTTACGCGTGTTCAAGCCTCCTGAACGACAGAGATCAATACGCGTACTACGGCAAAGTCGGAGGCTGCCTGATCACCGGTAACGAGGACGGCATCAAGCACTGTGCCATGAACGTCCTCTACAGCCTGCAGCACCTCGGCTACACCATCCCGCCGCAGGCGGACGCTGGTTGGATCGGCGAGGCCGGTCCGGGGCCGAGCTACGGAGACGATGGAATCGGGCTGGACAACGACTTCACGAACCGAAACACGACATTCATGTCATGGAACCTGATGCACATCGCTCAGATGCTGAAGAAAGCGGGTGGAGTACCGGCCTACGGAAACCAGCGGAGCGAGTGGGACGCAGGCGAGAGATTCGATCTGGAAAACCCTGAGCACAGGTAGGTCGCTTGTCTTCCTGAGGAGTTGCGGCGGGTGACCGAGGTGACCTACTCGGCTCCGTCCACGGCACCATGTCAGCGCTGCGCCGGATGACCCCACGCGACCACGGCACGATCGTGCAGGTCGGCTCGGCGCTGGCCTACTGGGGGATCCCTATGCAGTCGGCGGACTGCGGCGCCAAGCACGCCCTATGCGGCTTTCGACAGCAGTGTCCGCGCGGAGCTGGTGCACGAATGCAGCGGAGTGTGGATCAGTGAGGTGCACATGCTCGCGCTCAACACGCCGCAGCTCCGGCTGTGGCGCTCGCACATGGCGCGCAAGGCACAGCCGGTGCCACTTATCTACCAGACGGAGATCGGCACGTGCGACCGCCGGTGGCAACAGGTACGTCGGCGTGCGCTGCGGCGGGTGCAGCAGCAGGACTTGGTGGCTGTCGGCCACCAGCTGCTCGCCGAGCAGCACCCGCACGTGCCGCGGGCAGCTCTCCACGTACAGGACGTGCTCCGCCGGTTGCGAGTCGAAGTTGAACCGACCCGCGGGCTCTCGTCCGACCGGCCCGGTTTCCTTGGTGAGGCTCGTCGGCCCGAGCGCGTGCGGTTCGCGCGACCGCGCCCGACCGCGGCGGCGCCGAGCCCGAGCAGCGCTGCAGGGCGGTGCGTGTTGAGCGCGAGCTGCAGGCTGCGGCGGTGTGCCTGGTCGTCGTACGGGCCGTGCGCGCCCTGGCCGGCCGGAACGGGGCTGTCGAGGTAGTGCGGACGGTTCGGCGGCTCGGGCTCGTCGATCTGCTGGGCGTCGTAGTTGGTCCGGCCGACGAACAGGTCGAGCAGCCGCGGTGCCACCGTGCCGCCGACGACGGTGCCGACGGTCGACGGCGCCACCCACACAGTCCGCCGTCATGTGTAGTCGCGTAAACGACCACGTGCGCACCGAGCTGCTCGAGGCGAGCGACCGGCGGCAGAGCGACGCCGGCATGGGCACTCGGACGTACTGACACCTCAGCACAAGCGACCAACGTGCCGACAACGCGGCGAACGCGGGGGGGCAGCCGCTCGACGACGCGGCGCAGATCGCCGGTCTCCTCGCCTTCGACTGGGACTCGGTCACCGTGTTCGAGGAGGACGAGGAGGTCTTCGTCCATCCGCGCGACCCCTACACGCGGATCGATGTGTTTCGCACCTCCCGCCGAGTGCCGGGTCCTTGTCGGCGACACGGTGGTCGCGGGCACACCAACGCGCGCATGCTGCTCGGAAGCGGGCTACCGGTGCGGTGGTACCTGCCGCCTGAGGACGTGCGAAGGGCTGTCCTTGAGCCCAGCTACACGACGACCCGCTGCCCGTACAAGGGGCTCGCGCACTACTGGACGCTGCGACTGCCGGACGTGCACGAGAGGGACGTCGTCTGGTTCTACCCCGCACCCTTCCACGACGCGCAGGCCGTCCGCGGGCTGCTGTGCTTCCCCGCAGGAGCGGGTCGAGATGCAGGTGTCCGGGTGAGACAGCGGGCTGGGCTGCGGTGGTCGCGGCGTCCGCAAATCGCATCTCCGGATGTAACGTGGCCAGGGAAGGGGCCGGCTGGGCCGCCAGGCTGACGTTCTTATCCCCGACAGAGAAGGCACGCTGCTGGTGCCCTCCGCCCGACCTGGAGTTGCCGTGACCCTCGCCGCCCGTCCCACGACCGACCTGCTCGACGCCTTCCGCGACGTGCGAGCCACGACCGACCTGCTGGCGCGGGCGCTGTCGCCGGAGGATCAGACGGCGCAGTCGATGCCGGACGCCAGCCCGACGAAGTGGCACCGCGCGCACACCAGCTGGTTCTTCGAGGAGTTCGTGCTCGAGCCGGCAGGCGGGTACGAGGTCTACGACGCCACCTTCCGGTACCTGTTCAACAGCTACTACGAGGCGGTCGGGCCGCGGCACCCTCGACCCCAGCGTGGGTTGGTTACCCGGCCGTCGGTCGACGAGGTAGGCCGCTACCGGGCGTACGTCGACGCCGCGGTCGCCCGCGTCCTGCAGGACGGGCGGGCGCCGGAGGATGTCGTGGTGCTGGGCCTGAACCACGAGCAGCAGCACCAGGAGCTGTTGGTGATGGACGCCAAGCACCTGCTGTCCTGCCATCCGTTCGGCCCGGCCATGGTCGCCCGTCCGGACGACGACGCCCCTGACCCGCTGCCGCTTACCTGGCGGGACGTACCGGGCGGCCTGGTGCAGGTGGGCCATGACGTCGAGGACCCGTCCTTCGCCTACGACAACGAGGGGCCGCGGCACAGGGTGTGGCTCGAGCCGTTCACCATCGCTGAGCGCGCCGTGACCAACGAGGAGTGGTTGGCGTTCATGGCTGACGGCGGGTACGGACGGCCGGAGCTGTGGCTGTCCGACGGCTGGCACGCCGTGCAGGAGCACGGGTGGACGGCGCCGGGCTACTGGTTGCAGGCCGACGGGCAGTGGCAGGTCTTCACTACGGCTGGTGTCCGGGCTGTGCGCCGCGCTGAGCCGGTGTGCC
>JALYMZ010000192.1 GCA_030773435.1 Actinomycetota bacterium
GTTCGGTCCCGGCCATGCCGGCGAGCCGACGGCTCAGGAGTGGGCCGAGGCGGCCGGCACGATCAGCTACGAGATCGTCAGCCGACTGGGTGGCCGCATCCGGCGCCGCTTCGTCGGAGCCGACGACGTGGGCCTGCCGACATGACCGGATCGTCGCGGCTCGGCCGGGCGGCTGGCGTGGCGGCTACCGCGGTCGGGGTGGCCGCCAGTAGTGCCGTCGGGGGCCGGCTCTCGAAGCGGCGGCGGGTCGACGGGCGACCGCCGTACCACCAGGAGGGGGATGCCGTCACGCCGGGCACCCTGCGTGGTCCGGCGCGCAGCGTCGCGGCCGAGGACGGCCTGCGGCTGCACGTGGAGGTCGACGAGACGGCGGAGGCCGACGGCGGGCAGGGTGCCGCCGTCGTGCTCGTCCACGGCTACGCGCTGAACCTGGACTGCTGGCACTGCCAGCGGCTCGCCCTGCGCGGCAGGCACCGGCTCGTCCTCTACGACCAGAGGTCGCACGGCCGCTCGCCCGCTCGGCCTCCGACCACTGCACCATCGACCAGCTGGGCCGCGACCTGGCAGCGGTGCTCGACCAGGTCGTCCCCGAGGAGCCGGTGGTGCTGGTCGGCCACTCGATGGGCGGCATGGCGGTGATGGCGCTGGCCGAGCAGCAGCCGAGCCTGTTCGGCGACCGCGTCGCCGGTGTCCCCCTGCTGTCCACCAGTGCGGGCGAGCTGGACCGGGTGACGCTCGGGTTGCCCGGGCTCCCCGGACGTGTCCTGCACCGGCTGGCTCCGGCGCTGCTGGCCGCGCTGGCGCGCGTGCCGCGGCTGGCCGAGTCCGGGCGGCGTGCGGGCAGCGACCTCGGCTACCTGCTGACCCGGCGGTACGCGTTCGGCGGCCCGGTGCCGGGCGAGCTGGTCGAGTTCACCGAGGAGATGCTGGCCGGTACCCCCATCGGCGTCGTCGCCGACTTCTTCCCCGGTTTCAGCACCCACGACCGGTACGCCGCCCTGGCCGCGCTGCGGGGCGTGCCGGTGCTCGTGGTCACCGGCACCGCGGACCTGGTGACCCCGGCGCGGCACAGCCGACGGCTGGCCGACCTGTTGCCGTCGGCGCGGCTCTGCGAGCTGCCCGGCGCCGGCCACATGTGCATGCTGGAGCGCCCCGACGACGTCAGCCGGGCGCTGTGCGAGCTGCTCGACCGGGTCGACGCGGACGCCGCGCCGTGACCGACCTGCACGTGCACGACGCGACACCGGCCGATGCCGCCGCCGTACTCGCCCTGATCGAGGCGGCGTTCGGTGCGCGCCAGCACCTCGACCCACCGTCGACCGCGCCGCAGGAGACCGCCGCGTCGGTGGCCGCCGCACTCGCCGAGCACGGCGGCCTGCTCGCACGCGTCGACGGGCGACCGGCGGGCGCACTGCTGTTCGAGCGGCAGGGCGACCGGCTGCGGCTGCACCGGCTGTCGGTGGACCCGCCGCTGGAGTACCGGAAGGTGGCCTCGGCGCTGGTCGGGTGCGCCGAGCAGGTGGCGGCGGCGCGCGGGTGCCGGGCGGTGAGCCTCACGGTGCGGACCGACCTGCCGGGAACGCACAGGTTCTGGACTCGCCGCTGCTACGTGGAGGTGACCCGCGACGCGCACGCGGTGACCCTCGCCAAGCCGCTGCCGGTCGAGCTGGTCGCGGACACCGCCGAGGCCACCCGGGCGGTCGGCGTGCGGCTGTCTCGGCTGTTGCGGGCCGGCGACCTGGTGCTGCTCAGCGGTGACCTCGGCGCCGGGAAGACGACGCTCACCCAGGGCATCGGAGCCGGCCTGGAGGTGCGCGGCGCCGTCGCCTCGCCCACGTTCGTCATCGCCCGCGTTCACCCGGCGTTGCGGGACGACGGCCCGGATCTGGTGCACGTCGACGCCTACCGGCTCGGTGGGCTGGAGGAGCTGGACGACCTCGACCTCGACGCGGTGCTGGACCGGTCGGTGACAGTGGTGGAGTGGGGCGCCGGGATGGCCGAGCAGCTGTCGCCTGACCGGCTGGAAGTGGTGCTGACCCGCCGGCACGGCGACGAACCGCCGGCGAGCCGACGCGAGACCGAGCCGGCGGACCCACGCCGGCTCAAGGTGGTACCGGTCGGGCGCCGCTGGCTCGATGCGGAGCTGGGCACGCTGGGACCAGCCCCGTCCCCTACCGGTCACTAGCGGTTCACTACCCGCGGCCACCGGATCGGTGCCGGCAAACCGCGCTGGCTCGACGCTGACCGACGCCGCCGAACCGCCGCGTCCGCCCTCCATCGGCGCGTAGCCTGGTCGGCCGTGCTGCTGCTCGCCTTCGACACCGCGACCCCGGCGGTCACCGTGGCGCTGCACGACGGTCGCCGGCCGCTGGCCGAGCGCACCACCGTCGACGCCCGGCGGCACGGGGAGCTCCTGGCGCCGACGATCGCCATGGTGCTCGAGGAGGCGAGTGCCACCCGCCAGGACGTCACCGGCGTGGCGGTCGGTGTCGGGCCGGGGCCTTTCACCGGTCTGCGGGTCGGCCTGGTCACCGCGCGGACCCTGGCGGCCGTCCTGGCGGTGCCGGCGTACGGCGTCTGCACGCTCGATGTGCTGGCCGGGGAGGCCGCGGTCGACGGCCCGTTCCTGGTGGCGACCGACGCGCGGCGCTCCGAGGTCTACTGGGCCCGGTACGTCGAGGGGCCGCGCCGGGTGGACGGGCCGCACGTCGACCGGCCGGAGGTGGTGGCCACCGACGTCCCGGTGGTGGGATCCGGTGCCGCGCGCTACCCCGGCTGCTTTCGCGACCCGCGGCCACCGCAGCACCCGTCGGCCGGCGTGCTGGCGGACCTGGTCGCCCGACGGGCGGTGCCGTTGCTGCCGCCGGACCCGCTGTACCTGCGCCGTCCAGACGTCACCGCGCCCGGCCCGCGCAAGC